>JANOVJ010000054.1:0-1593 GCA_031417295.1 bacterium
CACCAAGGTCAGCGAAGTCATCGGTGCCAAGGTCATCGCCGCCGACTACGCGCTCAAGGCGGGCGACAGCCTGCGCAGCAAGATCAAGCAGGTGGCGTCAGGCCGCTTCGGCGTGACCACCGAATACCTCGTCAGTGCCGATCAGTTGCAGATCAAGATGGCCCAGGGCGCCAAGCCCGGCGAGGGCGGCCAGTTGCCGGGCGCCAAGGTCAGCGAGTACATCGGCCTGCTGCGCCATTCGGTGCCGGGTGTCGGCCTGATCAGCCCGCCGCCGCACCACGACATCTATTCGATCGAAGACCTGGCGCAACTGATCCACGACCTGAAGAACGCCAACGGCCGCGCCAGCATCAGCGTCAAGCTCGTCAGCGAAGTGGGCGTCGGCACCATCGCGGCGGGCGTTGCCAAGGCCAAGGCCGACCACGTGGTGATTGCCGGCCACGACGGCGGCACCGGCGCATCGCCGTGGTCGAGCATCAAGCACGCCGGCACACCGTGGGAACTCGGCCTTGCCGAAACCCAGCAGACGCTGGTGCTGAACCGCTTGCGCAGCCGCATCCGCGTCCAGGCTGACGGCCAGATGAAGACCGGCCGCGACGTGGTGATCGGCGCGCTGCTCGGCGCCGACGAGTTCGGCTTCGCCACCGCGCCGCTGGTGGTCGAGGGCTGCATCATGATGCGCAAGTGCCACTTGAACACCTGCCCGGTCGGCGTGGCGACGCAAGACCCGCTGCTCCGCAAGAAATTCCAGGGCCGGCCCGAGCACGTCGTGAACTTCTTCTTCTTCATCGCCGAAGAAGCGCGCACGCTGAGGGCGCAACTCGGCATCCGCAAGTTCGATGACCTGATCGGCCGCAGCGACCTGCTCGACACGAAGAAAGGCATCGCCCACTGGAAGGCCAGCGGGCTCGATTTCAGCCGCATCTTCCATCAGGTGGCGGTGCCGGCCGACGTGCCGCGGCGCCAGGTCGAGCTGCAAGACCACGGCTTGGAGCGTGCCCTCGACGTGCGCCTGATCCAGAAGTGCCTGCCGGCGCTGGAACGCGGCGAGAAGGTGCAGTTCATGGAGGAAGCGCGCAACGGCAACCGCACCGTCGGCGCGATGCTGTCGGGCGAGCTGATCCGGCGCCGACCCGAAGGCCTGCCCGACCACACCATCTTCATGCAGATGGAAGGCACCGGCGGGCAGAGCTTCGGCGCGTTCCTGGCCAAGGGCATCACGCTCTATCTGATCGGCGACGCGAATGACTACACCGGCAAGGGCCTGTCGGGCGGGCGAATCGTGGTCCGCCCGAGCATCGACTTCCGCGGTGACGCGACGAAGAACATCATCGTCGGCAACACCGTGCTTTACGGCGCGACCAGCGGCGAGGCCTTCCTGCGCGGCGTGGCGGGCGAGCGCTTCGCGGTGCGGTTGTCGGGTGCGACGGCAGTGGTCGAGGGCACCGGCGATCACGGCTGCGAGTACATGACCGGCGGCACCGCCGTCGTGCTCGGCGCGACGGGCCGCAACTTCGCCGCCGGCATGAGCGGCGGCATTGCCTACGTGTATGACGAAGCCGGCGACTTTTCGCGCCGCTGCAACCTGGCGAT
>JANOVJ010000055.1:0-2557 GCA_031417295.1 bacterium
GCAGAAGGCTTGGCGCAACGCGGCCCGCAATAGCGCCCGGCCCACGCCGCGGCGGCGGGCGGCGGGCTGAACGGCGACGAATTCCACGTCGGCTTCCGCCAAGGCGGCGTTGAAGCTCAGGCACAGGCTGCCGAGCAAACCCAGAGCCCCGTCCTTGGCCACCAACATCTTGCCGTGCTTGCGGGCGTACGGCAGCAGGTCTTCGGCCGCCAGCCAGCTGCGGGGAAAGGCCTCGCGGTGAAGCGCGGCGAGGGCCGGCGCGTCGGCATCGGCCGCCTCGCCGATGGGCTGGGTTGACGGCGCCGCGCCTTCATCTCGCCAGGCGCCGCGCTGGGCCTGCATCACCTGCCCACCGCCAATGACCCCGAAGCCGGCCAAAGCCAGCTCGGCATTGATCGCCAGGCAGCGGACGTCGCTGAAGCTGCGCAGCAACGCCAGGCCGGGCCGTTGCATCACGGCCTGGAGCAGGATCGAGCGGGTCGCGCTGTCGTCGGCGTCGCGCGTCCAGGGGCCGAGCAGCCAACCCTGGTCGCCGTCGCGCTGCAAGCCTGCGGTCCCGAGCCAGCCGCTGGCGTCGGTCGCGAGCAGAAAATCGTTGCCGAGATCAACGCCGTCGCGCTCGATGTCGGCCTGGATGCCCACCACGCTGTCGGCGAGGTGCAGGCAGTGCTGCGTACCCGGTTGATTCTTCGCGGCGATGAAGCGCAGCAAGGCCTCGTGTTCGTCAGGCCGCGGTGCGCGCAGCGGCACCGCCGGCTCAGGCATGGCCGAACGCCGCGTCCAGTGCGTGTTGCAGATCGGCCAGCAAGTCCGCGACCGCCTCGAAGCCGATCGAGAAGCGCACGAGCACGCCCTTGTACGGCGTGGCCTGCGAGCGCATGCCCTGCACGTGGTAGGGCACCACCAGGCTCACCGGGCCGGCCCACGAGTAGCCGATCCGAAACAGCTTCAGCGCATCGACGAAGGCATCGACCTGCTCGCTCGCGTAGCGCGCGTCGAACTCGACCGAGAACAGCCCTGCCGCCGCGTGGCAGGTGGCCTGCCAATGCGCAAACCCGGGCGAGCCCGGCAGCGCGGGGTGGAGCACGCGCACGATCTCGCGCCGCTGCGCCAGCCACTCGGCCAGCGTGCGCGCGGCGCGGTCTTGCGCCGCGTAGCGCAGGGCCACGGTCGGCAGCGAGCGCAGCAACGCCTCGGCATCGTTGGCACCGATGCCCCAGCCCAACCGCATGTGGGCGAACTTGAGCTTCAGGTGCAGCGCCTCGTCGCGCGTCGTGACCGAGCCCATCAGCACGTCGGCGCCGCCAGAGGGGTACTTGGTGAGGGCCTGCATCGAGATGTCGACCGCTTGCCCGCCGGGCAGATCGAACGCGTTGAAGGCGATGCCTGCGCCCCAGGTGTTGTCGAGCGCGGTGGTCACGCCCTTCTCGCGCGCCACCCGCACCAGCGCCGCGAGGTCGGGGAACTCCATCGTCACCGAGCCCGGCGCTTCGAGCCAGACCAGCTTCGTCTGCGGGCCGATCATGGCGCCCAGCGCGGCCGGGTCCATGGCGTCGTAGAAGCGGTGGGTGATGCCCCAGCCGGCAAGTTCGTTGCGGGCCAGCTCCTTGCCCGGGCCGTAGGCGTTGTCGGGGATCAGCAACTCGTCGCCGCTCTTGAGCAGCGCCAGATCGACCAGCGCGATCGCCGCCAGCCCGCTCGGCACGAGCAGGGTGTGCGTGCCGCCTTCGAGCGTGGCGATACGGGCTTCGAGCGTGAAGGTGGTCGGCGTGCCGTGCAGGCCGTAGGTGTAGCCGTTCTTCTCCCTCCAGCTGCGCGCCCGCAGCGCGGCGGTGTTGGGGATGACGACGGTGGAGGCCTTGAACACGCCGGGCTGCGCGGCAACGAAGCCGGCCGGCGGGGTGTAGGGGTGGTGGATCAGCGAGGTCGCCGGATCGGCGGGGAGTCGGATGGCCATGGGTTCGCGCTGCGGTGGGGGATGCTTCAGTGTAGGTGTCAGTAGCCGCGCTCACGGTCGATGAGGTTCGGCAACGCCTCGCCGCGCTGCAGGCAGCGGTAGCCGGCGACGAACTGCGCAGCGATCGTCTGCATGCTCGACTGGGCCGCGATGTGCGGCGTGATGGTGATGCCCTCGACACGCCAGAGTGGGTCGTCGGCTGGCAGCGGCTCGTGCTGCTGCACATCAAGCGCGGCGCCGGAGAGCTGCCCGCCCTGAACCGCGGCGATTAGATCGGCCTCGATCACATGGCCGCCGCGCGCGATATTGATCAGGTAGGCGCCGCGCGGCATCTGCGCGAAGCGGCGCGCGTCGAGCAGGCCCTGCGTGGCCGGCGTCAGCGGCAGCGCGCAGACCACCGTCTGCGCCGCCGCGAGCACGTCGTCCAGCGGCCCGCCCTGGCTGCGGCTCCAGCCGCGCACCGTGAAGCCCACGGCTTCGAGCAGGCGCGCCACCTCGCGGCCCATCTCGCCGATGCCGAGCACCGCGACCGTGCTGTCGACGCCGGCGATCGGATGGCGCAGCCACTGCCGCTCGCGCTGCTGCGCCTCGTACAGCGGC
>JANOVJ010000056.1:0-2568 GCA_031417295.1 bacterium
GAAAGAGATCATGCAGGTCGCACTGGCGCAAGCCAAGGAAGCGCGCCTGCACATCCTGGGCAAGATGGTCGACGCGATGGGCGAGTCCAAGACCGAGGTGTCGCAGTTCGCGCCGCGCCTGTACACGATGAAGATCCACCCGGAGAAGATCCGTGACGTGATCGGCAAGGGCGGTGCGACGATCCGTGCACTCACCGAAGAAACCGGCACCACGATCGACATCGGCGAAGACGGCACGATCACGATCGCCTCGACCGACGCCGACAAGGCAGCGCATGCGAAGCGGCGCATCACCGAGATCACGGCCGAGGTCGAGATCGGCAAGATCTACGAAGGCCCGATCACCAAGATCCTCGACTTCGGCGCGCTGGTGAACCTGCTGCCGGGCAAGGACGGGCTGCTCCACATCAGCCAGATCGCGCACGAGCGGGTCGAGAAGGTGACCGATTATTTGAGCGAAGGCCAGATCGTTCGCGTCAAGGTGCTCGAGACGGATGAGAAGGGCCGCGTCAAGCTGTCGATGAAGGCGCTGCTGGAGCGCCAGCCGATGGCGCCGCGCGACTGATCGCGACCTTGATTCGCCGATCATGAAAGCGATCGAGATCACGACCCCGGGCGGGCCCGAGGTGCTGCGGCTCACCGAGTGCGCGGCGCCGGTGGCCGGTGCGGGCGAGCTGTTGATCCGCGTCGCTGCATCGGGTGTGAACCGGCCCGATGTGCTGCAACGCAAAGGGCACTATCCGGTGCCGCCGGGCGCGTCTGAACTGCCGGGGCTGGAAGCGGCCGGACAGATCGTCAGTGGTGATGCGAAGGCGATGGCTGATGCGGGCTTCGTGATCGGCGACCGCGTCTGCGCGTTGGTGGCGGGCGGCGGCTACGCCGAGCTGTGCGTCGCGCCGGTCGGACAGTGCCTGCCGGTGCCGAAGGGGCTGAGCGACATCGAGGCCGCGAGCCTGCCCGAGACCTTCTTCACCGTCTGGTCGAACGTGTTCGAGCGGGCGCGCCTGCAGCCCGGTGAGACGCTGCTGATCCAGGGTGGCACCAGCGGCATTGGCGTGACGGCGATCCAGACGGCCAAGGCCTGGGGCGCGACCGTCATTGCCACCGCGGGCAGCGACGAGAAGTGCGCCGCCTGCGTGACGCTCGGCGCCGACCATGCGATCAACTACCGCACGCAAGACTTCGCCGAAGAGGCGCGCCGCATTACCGCCAAGCGCGGTGTGGACGTGATCCTCGACATGGTGGCGGGTGCGTACGTCGCGCGCGAGGTGTCGTGCCTGGCCGAAGACGGCCGGCTGGTCATCATCGCCGTGCAAGGTGGCATCGAGGCGCAGTTCGACGCTGGCATGGTGTTGCGCAAGCGCCTCGTCGTCACCGGCTCGACCTTGCGTGCGCGCCCGGTCGCGTTCAAGGCTGCCATCGCTGCCGGGCTGCGCAAGCAGGCCTGGCCGTGGTTGGAGTCGGGGCGCGTCAAACCCGTCATCTACAAGGTCTTCCCTGCGGCCGAAGCGGCGCAGGCGCATGTTTTGATGGAATCGAATCAGCACATCGGCAAGCTGGTGCTCACATGGTGAGGTGCCTTTGATGCGTCGCAAACTCGTCGTCGGCAACTGGAAGCTGCATGGCAGCCGCGCGTTCAATGCGGCGCTGCTGGATGAACTTCTCGCCGCGCATTCAGCGTGGCAATGTGACGCGGCCGTTTGCGCGCCGTTCCCCTACATGACGCAGCTTGGCGACTTGCTGGCGGGCTCAGCGCTTGCCTGGGGCGCGCAGGACTGTTCGGCTCACGAGACCGGCGCCTTCACCGGCGAGGTGAGCGCCGCGATGCTGGCCGAGTTCGGTTGCCGCTACGCCATCGTCGGCCACTCGGAGCGACGCGCGCTGCACCTTGAGAGCGACCAGACGGTTGCCGACAAGGCCAAGGCCGCACTCGCACGGGGCGTCACGCCGATCGTTTGCGTCGGTGAAACGCTCGCGCAGCGTGAAGCCGGCGAAACGGAAGCCGTCGTCAAGCGCCAGCTCTCGGCGGTGATCCACACGCTCGCGCACTGCGCCGGTGAAATGGTCGTGGCCTATGAGCCCGTCTGGGCCATTGGCACCGGCAAGACCGCCACGCCGGCGCAAGCGCAAGCGGTGCACGCGCTGCTGCGCGCGCAACTTGCCGCCGCCACGCCGCACGCTGCGGCGATGAAGATCCTCTACGGCGGCAGCGTCAAACCCGACACCGCCGCCACGCTGTTCTCGCAACCCGACATCGACGGCGGCCTCGTCGGCGGCGCTTCCTTGAAAGCCGCCGACTTCGTGGCCATCTGTCGCGCCGTGGCATGACATCTCTTTGACAAAGCCTTATGCAGATCTTTTGGAACCTCGTTCTCGCGCTTCAGATCATCTCGGCCATCGCGATGATTGGCCTGGTGCTCGTTCAACACGGCAAGGGCGCCGACATGGGCGCGTCTTTCGGCAGCGGCGCATCGGGCAGCCTGTTCGGCGCCTCCGGCAGCGCCAACTTCTTGTCGCGCTCGACCTCATTCTGCGCGGCGGTGTTCTTTGCCTGCACGCTGGGGCTGG
>JANOVJ010000057.1:0-8845 GCA_031417295.1 bacterium
CTCGGCCGCGCGGTGCGCCGCCATCGACGAGTGGCCGCCCTGCGAGTAGCCCGTCAGCATGACCTTGCCCGACAGCACGCCGCCCACCAGCGGCGCCGCATTGCGCGCGGCGCGGACCGAGTCGAGCACCACGCTGGCCTCGGAGTCGGCATGCAGGTAGGGGTGGTAGCTGTAGTTCGACTTGGCGAAGCCGAGGTAGTCGGTCGCTACCACGGCGTAGCCCTGCGCGGCGTAGATCGCGGCGAGGAGGAAGGTTTCCGGGTCGGCCGGGTTGGCCAGTGTGCGCGGTTGCTGCACATCGGTGCCCTTGGCGTAGGCCACCAGCGCGGCGGGGCCGGTGCAGGCGGCACCGCCCGGCACCAGCAGCACGCCCGAGGCGTTGACCGCCGCCCCGCCGGTGGTGCTTTCGCCGTTGGCGCCAATGGTGGCGTAGTTCAGCGCCACCACCTTGACATCGCACAGTGCCGGGCCGCTCAGGGCCTGCAGGCCGCTGGCCGCAGTGGCGGCGTCGATCTGGGCCGCGCTCAGCGTGGCCAGCGTCTGCGGTGCTTCGAGCAAGCTGCCCCGGTCGGGGGCAGCATCGTCACCGCCGCCGCAGGCAGCGAGCAGGGCAAGCGCCACGGCGCTCAGGCTGAAGCGCAAGGATCGGGTGAGCGTGATGTGCATCGAGGGTTCCATGGGTCGTTGCCGTCGGGCCGGCTGGGCCGTCAGGCTAGCCCGCTCTGGGGACCGGTTGCTCTCGGGTAAACCAGCGGCTTTGTCGCCCACGCAACGCGGGAGCGCGGCGGCCTCGCGCCGATGTCTGGCATGCTGCGGCCGGCGCGTACAACCGCGTGCCGTGGATCAAGGTCTGCATGCCCGTCCCCTCGCTCGACCCATCTGCGCCGCTGTTCATCGTTCTCAACGCCGGGTCGGGCCACAACGACAGCGTGGCGACGCGGGCCAGCGTCGAGGGCGTGCTCGCCGCAGCCGGGCGCCAGCACCGCCTCCTCGTCGTCGATGACGCGCGCCACATCGGCGCCGTCGCCGCCGAGGCGGTGGCCCTGGCCCGGGCGCGGCGCGGGGTGGTGGTGGCCGCGGGCGGCGACGGCACGATCAACGCCGTGGCCCAGGCCGTGCTCGGCAGCGGCTGTGCCTTCGGCGTGCTGCCGCAGGGCACCTTCAACTACTTCAGCCGCAGCCATGGCATCCCGTCCGACCCGGCCGAGGCGACCCGCTTGCTGCTCTCGGCGCGGCCGCACGCAGTGCAGGTGGGCCTGGTCAACGAGCGGGTGTTTCTGGTCAACGCCAGCCTCGGCCTGTACCCGCAGTTGCTCGAAGACCGCGAGGCCTGGAAGCGCCAGTTCGGGCGCAGCCGGCTGGTTGCCTTCGGTGCCGGGCTGGCCACGCTGCTGCGCGCCCACCGCCGGCTGCGGCTGCGCTTCGAGCACGCGGGCGAGGCGCATGACGTTCGCACGCCGACGCTGTTTGTCGGCAACAACCGGCTGCAGATGGAGCAGATCGGTACCGCGCAGGCGTTCGCGCAGGGCGGTCTCGCCGGCATCATGCTGCGTCCGGTGGGCCTGGGCGGGATGCTGTGGCTGCTGGCGCGCGGCGCGCTGGCGCGCCTGGGCGAGGCCGACAACGTCGTCAATTTCGGCTTCGACAGCCTGACCGTCAGGCTGCCGCGGTTTCGCCGCACGCGGCGGATCAAGGTCGCGACCGATGGCGAGGTGATCTGGCTCGACGCGCCGCTGACGTTTCGTGTCTCGCCAGAGCCGCTGTATCTGCTCAAGCCCGAACCCGACCCAGAGGCTGCGCCCTCCGCGCCAAGGCCCCACCCGCCATGACGCTCGCGATGCAGATTTCGGACACTCACTTCGGCACCGAACAGACGCCGGTGGTCGAGGCGCTGGTGCGTCTGGTGCACGCGCAGGCGCCGCAGATCGTGGTGCTGTCGGGCGACATCACGCAGCGCGCGCGGCC
The DNA here is from genome assembly GCA_031417295.1 of bacterium. Lineage (GTDB taxonomy): Bacteria > Pseudomonadota > Gammaproteobacteria > Burkholderiales > Burkholderiaceae_C > CAIKUF01. Next base: position 1,966 of record JANOVJ010000057.1, read on the forward strand.
AGCCGAGTTCAGGGCCGCACGCGCCTTCGTCGACCGGCTCGGCGTACCGGCACTGCTGGCGATTCCGGGCAACCACGACATCCCGCTCTACAACCTGGCGGCACGGTTTTTCAGGCCCTATGCGAACCACCGCCAGGCGTTCGGCACCGAGCTCGAACCCGAGTTCGAGTCGGAGTCGCTGCTGATCCTGAGCGTCAACACGACCCGCAACTACCTGCACGAAAGAGGCGCGGTGTCGGCGGCACAGATCGAGCGGGTGGCGCTGCGCCTCGAACGTGCCGAAGCGGCCCAGTTGCGCATCGTCGTGACGCATCAGCCGGTGCATGTGACACGGCCCGAAGACCGGACCGACCTGCTGCTCGGCCGCGCGCCAGCGATCCGGCGCTGGGCTGCGGCCGGGGCCGACGTGATCCTCGGCGGGCACATCCACCTGCCGTTCGTGCATGCGCTGCACGAGTCCGACGCCGCGTTGCCGCGCCGGGTCTGGGCGGTGCAAGCCGGCACGGCGGTGTCGGCCCGGGTTCGCCACGGCACCGCCAACTCGGTCAACCTGCTCCGCGTCGCGGCCGGCGCCACGCTGCGGCGCTGCGTCGTCGAGCGCTGGGATTTCGACGCGGTGGCGCAACGCTTTGCGCCGGTCGCCAGCCACGAGCTCGAGTGCGATGCCGCCGCCATCGCCCGCTGAAGCCGCGGCGCTGGCGCTGGCGCAGGCCGTGGGCGCGCAGGGGCTGGCGGCGTTCGCCGCGCTGCTCGCGTTGCTGCTGGCGGCGACCAGCCTGCTCTTCGCGTCGGCGCGTCGCGGCGCGCAGCGGCGCGCCGGGCGTGACGCGCACCCCTCGGCGCGGCGAACCTTGCGCCTGGGGCTTGTCCTCGCGCTGGGGGCCGGCGCGGTGTTCGTGTTTGCGGCCATTGCCGGCGAGCTCGAGACCGGCGACCGGCTGGCGCGCATCGACCAGGCGCTCTCCGACGCGGTGCGCCAGAGCACGCCCGAGTGGGCGCTGCGTGGCTTCGCCTTGGTGACGCATCTCGGTGACCCGTTGACGCTGTGGGCCGTGGGCATCGCCGGCACGCTGCTGCTGGTGGCGCGCGGCGAGCGGGTGCTGGCGTGCGGCTTCGTGGCCGCGATCGGTGGCAACGCGCTGTTGAACCCGGCGCTCAAGCGGGTGTTCGAGCGCGTCCGCCCTTTGCACGAGGGCGGCTTGCCGCTGGTCGAGGGCTTCAGTTTTCCGAGCGGGCATTCGTCGGGCGCGTGGGTCGCCTGCGGCATGCTCGCTTATGTGCTGTTGCGCACGTTGCCGCCGCGGTGGCATCTGGGCGCCGTCATGCTCGCCATGGCCGCCGCGTTCTCGGTCGGCGCGAGCCGGGTTTTCCTGCAGGTCCATTTCGCGAGCGACGTGGTGGCCGGTTTCGCTTCCGGAACGGCCTGGCTCGTGATCTGCATCGTCGGCACCGAGTGGGCTCGCGGTCGGTCGCGCTGAACCGATGGACGAACTCGCTGCCTTGCAGGCGCTCGGGCTCGAACTGCCCACCCCGGCCTACCTCGCGGGCGCGATCGTGTTCGGCCTGATCGGGCTCGTCGCATTCCAGCGCGGCCGAAAGAGCGGGCGGCCGCGGACGCGCTGGCTGGGTGTCGCGCTGATGCTCTATCCGTATGCGGTGTCACGCACCTGGCTGCTCTACGCCGTGGGCCTGGCGCTGTGCGCTGCGATCTTGCTCGACCGCGGCTGAACGTCAATCCCCGGGCGCGCCCGGCGCTCGATCGGTGCCACCAGCGGCGCCGGGCTGCCCCGAGCGGACCCGTTCGAACAGCAGCATCGTGTTATTGGCCGGCATCGCAGCGCGGTCTTGCAGCGCCAGCCCGGCCTGCGCCGCGACGGCTTCAACGTCGGCCAGCCGGCGCAGGCCCCAGGCCGGGTTGCGGGCGCGCAGGTCGGCGTCGAAGGCGAGGTTGCCAGGTGAAGTGGCGAGGCCGTCGATGAAGAACGGCCCGTAGACGACCAGCCGGCCGCTGCGGGCCAGGTGCCGCGCCGCGCCCTGCGTCAACGCGCCGCAGGTGGCCCAGGGCGCGATGTGCAGCATGTTGGCGCAGAAGATCGCGTCGAATGGCGCCGCGATCGGCCAAGGCAAGGCCATCACATCGAGCGTCTGTGGCGGCAGCAGGTTGGCGATCACCGCGGCTTCGCGCCATGCGGCGATCGATGCGAGGGCGGCGGGGTCGGGGTCGGTCGGCTGCCAGGCCCAACCGGGCAGGCCAGCGGCAAAGTGAAGCGCGTGCTGCCCGGTGCCGCTGGCGACTTCGAGCGCCGTGCCGCGCGCGGGCAACCAGCGCTGCAGCACCTCAAGAATGGGCTGCCGGTTGCGCTCGGCCGCGGCGCTGTGGCGCTGTGCGTCGGCAGCGCTGGCAGGCTCAGCCACCGGACAGCCCGGCCGGGTTGTGCCGCTGCGCCGCGTCGAGATGGGCGGTGCAATCGAGCAGCGAAACAGTGTGCGGCGGCAGCGCCGCGACGATCGTCAGCGATGTGTTGGCGATCGCCAGCGGCAACGCCGTGGCTTGCGGCACCGCCAGTTGGGTCTGGAGCAGTGCGCGGATCACCAGCCCGTGCGTCACCACCGCGAGCGGGCCGGGCAGCTTCGCGCGCATCGCGACCACCACCGCGAAGGCCTGCGCCACGCGCCGGGTGAACGCGGCGGTCGATTCGCCACCCGGCGGCGCCGCTGCCATCGCCAGCGGATCGAAGCCCAGCGTGTCGTAGGGCAGGCCGCGCAGATCGCCGAAGTTGCGCTCGTGCAGCAGCGGGCTGGGCGTGATGGACGTGATGGGCAGGCCGCTCGCGGTGGCAATGGCGGCTGCGGTCTGCCAGGCGCGTGGCAGGTCGCTGCTGACGATGGCGGCCAGGCCGAGCGTGGCGAGCCGCTGCGCGAGTGCTGCGGCCTGGCGCAGACCGAGCGCGCTCAGCGGCGTGTCGGGCGGCTGCAGCACCCGCGTCGCGTTGAGCGCCGTCTCGCCATGGCGGATCAGGAAGATGGACATGGCAGGCAGGTGAAAGGCGCGGGCTGGCCGCGACAGAGGCATTGTCGGCGAGGCGCGCGCCTCGCTCTTGCTCGTACCCGTGCCTACCGCCCCGCATAGACTTGTTGCCTCCCATCGCCACACCCGGACACCATGCGCACGCTGCCCACCTACGAAGACGTCGCCGCGGCCGCGCAGCGCATCGACGGCCACGCCCACCGCACGCCGGTGCTGCGCTCGCGCACCGCCGATGCCTTGCTCGGCGCCGAGCTGTTCTTCAAGTGCGAGAACTTCCAGCGCGCCGGTGCGTTCAAGTTTCGCGGTGCGTTCAACGCGCTGTCGCGCTTCAGCGCGGCGCAGCGCCGGGCCGGCGTGGTCGCGTTCTCGTCTGGCAACCACGCCCAGGCGATCGCGCTCGCCGGCCGCCTGCTCGACATTCCGGCCTGCATCGTGATGCCGCACGATGCGCCTGTGGCCAAGGTCGCGGCGACGCGCGGCTACGGCGCCGAGGTGATCCTGTTCGACCGCTACACCGAGGACCGCGAAGCGATCGGCCGCCGCTTGGCGAACGAGCGCGGCATGACGCTGATTCCGCCTTACGACCACGCCGACGTGATCGCCGGGCAGGGCACGGCAACGAAGGAGTTGATCGACGAAGCAGGCCCGCTCGACGACCTGTTCGTCTGCCTGGGCGGCGGCGGGCTGATCAGCGGCGCAGCGTTGGCAGTGCGCGCGTTGTCGCCGGGGTGCCGGCTGCACGGCGTGGAGCCTGCGGCCGGCAACGACGCGCAGCAATCGCTGGCACGCGGCGAGATCGTGCACATCGAGACGCCGCAGACGATTGCCGATGGCGCACAAACGCAGCATGTGGGCGAGCTCACCTTCGCGATCATTCGCCGCGAGGTCAACGACATCGTCACCGCCACCGACGCGCAGTTGGTGCAGTCGATGCGCTTCTTCGCCGAGCGGATGAAGATCGTGGTCGAGCCGACCGGCTGCCTCGGCTTTGCCGGCGCGTGCCACGCCGGGCTGCCGCTGCAGGGGCGGCGCGTCGGCATCATCCTCAGCGGCGGCAACATCGATCTGCAACGCTACGGGCAGCTGCTCGGGGCCGACTTCGAGAGCCGCCTCTAATCGAACGGCCCGGTTTGGGTTTCGCTCTCTAGAGGATGCGCAGACACTTCGTTTGTCGCCGGAATACTCAACGCCTGAAGGCTCTTGAGCCCCGACGGAATATTCCGCAACAACACTCCTCACGAAGGCACATCATGAACATCCAGACCCTGAGCAACGTCACCCTCGAAACCATCGAGAACTATCGCCAAGCCGCGACCCTGGCCGTTGACGCGTACCGCGCCGGCAGCCACCGCCTGATCGATGCGGTGAACGAAGGCCTGGTCAACAGCGTGTACAGCCGCACCGCCAAGGTTGCGCCGCAGTTCACGCAGACGCTGTCGCAAGTGCGCGGCGGCCTGTCGGACATCATCGTCAAGGGCGTCGATGGCGTGAGCACTGGCACCGGCAAGGCGATCGAAGCCTCGTCCACCGCCGCCGCGGCGCGGGTGACGCAAGTGGCTGAATTCGCTGCCGGCCTCGACAACGGCATGGTCGTCAAGGGCATCGACGCCGCCGTGCGCCTGAGCCTGCCGGGCGCGCAAGCCGCGTTGACGGTGTCGGCCAAGCTGGCTGAAGGCGCCGATGCGCTCAAGCGCGCCGCCGCCGGCAAGAAGAGCCCCTCCATCAAAGCCACCAAGGCGACCAAGGTCGCCAAGGCAGTGAAGAAGGTTGCCGTGCGCGCGCAGCGCAAGGCCACGACCGTTCGCGCCACGGTGAGCCGCAAGGCCGCTGCTGTGCCGCGCAAGGTTGCTGCCGCTACGAAGGCGACGGTGGTTCGCGCCAAGCGCAAGGCTGCGGCCGTCGCTGCTGCTTAAGGCACGCTGACAGTCTGCGCTGGCGCCACGGCGCCTGCGCAAGCAACAGGGGTTCGGCTCGCGTCGAACCCCTGTTGCGTTTTTCGGAGCCACCCGCGGCGTCTGGTAAAACGATCTTCGGCCGCGAGCCTGTCGCGGCAAGGAAGCTCGCCGATGCACAAGCCCACCATCGCGCCGTATGGCAGCTGGAAATCACCGATCACGGCGCAGCGTCTGGCGGCGGGCACCAGGCCGCTCGCGGCGCCGCAGATCGACGGCGAACAGGTTTATTGGCTGGAAGGCCAGGCCGGTGAAGGCGGCCGCGTGGCCGCGGTGCGGGCGGAGCCGAACGGATGCGGCGTGGTCGTCACGCCTGCGCCGTTCAACGTCCGCAGCCGGGTTCATGAGTACGGCGGTGGCGCCTTGCTGGTGGCCGGCGGCACGCTGTACTTCTCCAACTTTTCCGACAACCTCGTCTATTGCCAGCACGGCGATGCCGCGCCGCAGGCCCTGACCGCGAACCCCCAGCAGCGCCATGCCGACTTTGTGCTCGACCCAAGGCGGCAACGCCTGATCGCCGTGCGCGAAGACCATTCCCGGCCGGGCGAGGAAGCGCGCAACAGCCTGGTGGCGATTGCGCTGCCTGGCGAAGGTGGCGAAGGTGGCGCTCAGAGTGGGCCGAGCGGGGCGAGCGGCCCGAGCAGGCCGAGCGAATTGGCGGCCGGCTTCGACTTCTACGCCGCACCGCGCCTCTCGCCCGATGGCCGTCAACTCGCCTGGCTGTGCTGGCGCCACCCGCACATGCCCTGGGAGGCCAGCGAGCTGTGGCTGGCCGAGGTGGCCGAGAGCGGCGAACTCGTGCAGCCGCGGCGCATCGCCGGGGGCGCCGACGAATCGCTGTGCCAGCCGCTGTGGTCGCCGCGCGGGGAGCTGTTCGTCGTCTCCGACCGCACCGGCTGGTGGAACCTGTACCGCGTTGTGGGCGAAACCTTGCACGCCGTGTGCACCATGCAGGCCGAGTTCGGCCGTCCGCAGTGGGTGTTCGGTCAGGCGATGTTCGGCTTCACGGGCAGCGACGAGATCGTGGCCATTGCCATCGAGCAGGGCTTGAGCCGGCTCCTGCGCGTCGATCTCGCCAGCGGCCGCGCGCAGGCGATCGAGACGCCGTTCACCGACCTCGACGATCTGCGCGCCGGCCCCGGCTGGGTGGTGGCGTTGGCCGGTTCGCCGCTGCTGCCGCAGCAGGTGGTGCGCATCGACGCAGCCAGCGGCATGAGCCACGTGCTCAGGCGCAGCATCGACGCGTTGCCCGATGCTGCCGAGGTGTCGGTGCCCGAGCGGCTGAGCTACCCGAGCCAGGGCGGCCGGCTGGCCCATGCGTTTTTCTACCCGCCGCTCAACCGCGATTTCGAAGCGCCGGCTGGCAGCTTGCCGCCGCTGATGGTGATCAGCCATGGCGGGCCCACATCGATGAGCACCTGCACCCTGCGGCTCTCGATCCAGTACTGGACCCAGCGCGGCTTTGCCGTGCTCGACGTGAACTACGGCGGCAGCAGCGGTTTCGGCCGCGCCTACATGACCCTGCTCAAGGGGCAATGGGGCGTGGTCGATGTGGACGACTGCGTGGCCGGCGCGTGCCACGTTGCCGCGCAGGGCCGCGTCGACGCCGAGCGTATGGCCCTGCGCGGCCAGGTAGCGCGCGCCGGCCACGCAGTCGTCCACATCGACCACGCCCCACTGCCCCTTGAGCAGGTTCATGTAGGCGCGGCCGAAGCCGGTGCTGCCGCCGTAGTTCACGTCGAGCACGGCGAAGCCGCGGCTGGTCCAGTATTGGATCGAGAGCCGGAGGGTGCAGGTGCTCATCGACGTTGGCCCGCCGTGGCTGATCACCATCAGCGGTGGCAGGCTGCCGGCCGGTGCTTCGAAGTCGCGGTTGCGCGGCGGGTAGAAAAAGGCGTGG
>JANOVJ010000058.1:0-11168 GCA_031417295.1 bacterium
CACCTCGAAGGCGAGTGCCTGCATCGCGTCGCCGGCCAGCATCGCCTGGGCCTGGCCGAACTGCACATGCACGGTCGGCTTGCCGCGTCGAAGCACGTCGTTGTCCATGCACGGCATGTCGTCGTGGACCAACGAATAGGCGTGGATCAGTTCAACTGCGCAGGCCGCGCGCAGGGCGGCCTCGGGGTGCCCTTCGACGGCCTGCGCCGCGGCCAGCACCAGCAGCGGGCGGACGCGCTTGCCGCCGTCGAGCACGCCGTAGCGCATCGCCTGGCCGAGGCCGGCCGGCGCGTCCGACGGCACCCAGCGTTCGAGCGCGCGCTCCACCGCATCGAGTTCCTCGCGCGCCCAGGCGTCGAAATCGGCCAGCCTCATGGCTCGATCCAGGGCTTCAATTGCCCGTCTTCGAGTACCTTGACCTGGGCGTCGATCGCTTCGAGCCGACCGCGGCAGAAGGTCAGCAACTCGGCACCGCGGCGGTAGCTGTCGAGCAGGCGGTCGAGCGGCATCTGGCCGCCCTCCATCGAGCCCACCAGGCGCTCGAGTTCGGCTACGGCGTCCTCGTAGTTCGCGGGTGCGAGCGCCGCCGGTGGCGGTGTCGGTGAGGTCGACGGGTTCTTGGCCATTTTGCTGGGTGAAACCGTGATTGTAGTCAGCCCGCTCCGGGGCCCGAGGCGTCGCCGCAACAGGGTTTGGCGGCCCGGCACGCGGGCGGCCCGGCAGCGGCCCGGTAGGTACAATCCCGCTCTTGTCATACCCGCGGCCCCACCCCCTGCCCCACAGGGCGCTGGCGGCATTGCCCCCACCCTGCGGCGAGCCCTCGCGGTGGCGCCCCGAGACCGGCCACTGGAGACCCCCGGCACCATGTCCGACTTGAGCCTCGCGCTCGACACCCTCGACCGCAGCCGCGCGCAACTGCCCGTCTCCGCGTACCACGATCCCGCGCTGTTCGGCCACGAACTGCAGCGCATCTTCGCGCCGCGCCCGCGCTACGTCGGCCATGCGCTCGCGGTGCCCGAGATCGGCGACCACTATGCCTTGCCTCAAGAGGGCGAAGGCCGCGCGCTGGTGCGAACGGCCAAGGGCGTGGAGCTGATCTCCAACGTCTGCCGGCACCGCCAGGCGGTGATGCTGCACGGGCGCGGCAACACCCGCGGCAACATCGTCTGCCCGCTGCACCGCTGGACCTACGACCTGCACGGCCAACTCCTCGGCGCGCCGCACTTCCCCGAAGACCCGTGCCTGAACCTGCGCAACTACCCGACGCAAACCTGGAACGGCCTGGTGTTCGAAGGCGGCGGGCGCAACATCGCGGCCGACCTGGCCACGCTGAACCCACTGCCGACCTTCGACTTCAGCGGTTATGTGCTCGACCGCGTTCACCTGCACGAGTGCCGCTACAACTGGAAGACCTTCGTCGAGGTCTACCTCGAGGACTACCACGTCGGCCCGTTCCACCCCGGCCTCGGCAACTTCGTCGCCTGCGACGAACTGCGCTGGGAAATGGGGCCTGAGTACTCGCTGCAAACCGTTGGCGTCGCGAGTTCGATGGGCAAGGCGCTCGGCAAGGCCGGCTCTCCCGTCTACCGCCAGTGGCAGGAAGCGGTGATGCGCTACCAGCAGGGCCGGCCGCCAGCCCATGGTGCGGTCTGGCTCACGAGCTACCCGGGGCTGATGCTGGAGTGGTATCCGAACGTGCTCGTGGTCTCGTCGCTGCTGCCGCGCGGCCCGCAGCACACCACCAACATCGTCGAGTTCTACTACCCCGAAGAGATTCACGCCTTCGAGCGCGAGTACGTGCAGGCGCAGCAGGCGGCGTACCTGGAAACCTGCATCGAAGACGACGAGATCGCGCTGCGCATGGACCAGGGCCGCGCCGCGCTGCTGGCACGCGGCGACAACGAAGTCGGCCCCTACCAGTCGCCGATGGAAGACGGCATGCAGCACTTTCACGAGTGGTACCGGCGCAGCCTGGCGCCCGCCGCTTGAGCCACTTCCCCGCGGCGCCGTGCTGATGCGGGCGCGGCTGACGTCGGCGCCGGTCCTGATGATCGTCGCCTCGCTGCTGTTCGCGCTGATGGGCGTGTGCGTCAAGCTCGCCGCGGCGCAGTACGCGGCGGGCGAAATCGTGCTCTACCGCGCCTTGGTCGGCGCCGTGACAGTCGCGCTGCTGACCCGCTGGCGCGGCGGCACGTTGCGCACTGCGCTGCCGGCGATGCACTTCTGGCGCAGCCTGACCGGTGTCTGCGCGCTCTGCCTCTGGTTCTTCGCCATCGCCCACCTGCCGCTCGCAACGGCGATGACGCTGAACTACATGTCGTCGATCTGGATGGCGCTGTTCCTGATCGGCGGCGCGGTCGCGCTGGGCGGCACGCGGGTCGATCCGCGGCTGGTCTGCACCGTGCTGGTCGGCTTTGCCGGCGTGGCCTGCGTGTTGCAACCCGCGATCGAACGCGACCAGATGTGGGGCGCCCTGGCGGGCCTGTTGTCGGGCGTGCTGGCAGCGATGGCCTATTTGCAGGTGACGGCCCTCGGCCGTGCGGGCGAGCCCGAGTACCGCGTCGTCTTCTACTTCTCGGTCGGCGGCGTGCTGGCCGGCGCACTGACCGCGCCGCTGACCGGGGGCTTCCACGCGCACAGCCTGCACGGCCTGATGCTGCTGCTGGCCGTTGGCGTGCTGGCAACGCTGGCGCAGTTGATGATCACCCGCGCCTACAGCACCGGCCGCACGCTCGTCAACGCCAGCCTGCAGTACCTGGGGATCGGCTGGGCGTTCGTGTTCGGCGTGCTCTGGTTCGACGACCCGGTCACCCTGCTCGCGCTGGTCGGCATGGCATTGATCGTCGGCGCCGGCATCGCCGCGGCCGGGTTGCGCCAGTCGGTGGGCGCCGGGCCACCCCCGGCCTCGTGAGAATCTGCCGAGGGCGGTAAGCTGCCGCCACCGATCTGGCAAACATGACGCTCGAACCACGATGATCAAGCAAGCCCCCTCCTCCCCCAGCCCGCTGGTCGATGCGCCATCGTTGAAGTCGGCGCTCGGCCGCCACACGGTCGTATTGCTCGACGCGAGTTTCGACTTGACCGAGCCGTCGGCGGGGGAACAAACCTGGGCCCGGGGCCACGTTCCCGGCGCACAGTACGCGCACCTGGAACGCGATCTCTCAGGGCCGAAGCAGGCCCTCGGGCCCGGCTTCAGCGGGCGCCATCCGTTGCCGCTGCGGACGGCGTTTGCCGCTACCGCGGGCCGCTGGGGCATCGTGCCGACGCAGGTCGTGGTCGCGATGGACCGCCAGGGCGGCCCCTACGCCGCCCGCTTGTGGTGGCTGTTGCGCTGGCTCGGCCACGCCCGCGTCTGGGTGCTCGACGGCGGCGTCGATGCCTGGCTCGCGGCCGGCGGTGCGCTGACTGCGCAAACGCCACAGGTGAAGGCGCTGCCGCCCTATCCCTCACGCGCCCGCACGATGCCGACCGTCTCGGCCGACGCGCTGCAGCGGGCGCTGGGCACGGCGCGCCTGGTCGATGCCCGCCCTGCCGAACGCTTCCGTGGCGAGGTCGAGCCGCTGGACAGCGTGGCCGGCCACATTCCCGGCGCGCTGAACCGGCCGTTCAAGGACAACCTTGCCGCGGAGGGAAGGTTCAAGTCGCAACAACAACTCGCCCGCGAGTTCGACGCGCTGATCGGCCGCCGCGGGCCGGACGAGGTCGTGCACCAGTGCGGCTCGGGTGTCACCGCTTGCCACAACCTGCTGGCGATGGAGGCCGCCGGGCTGGCCGGCGCGCAGCTCTACCCCGGCTCATGGAGCGAGTGGTCGGCCGACGCGGCGCGGCCGGTCGCACGCGGCGGCTGATCGGAGCGGGCATTCCCGACGATGCGTGTCGCCCATCCACCCGAAACGCGCCCGGAGGGTGCACCATAGCGAGGCCGGCGCGAACCGCGCCGGTCCCTGTCAAAGGAGCACGCCATGTTCAAACGCATCCTCGTCCCGACCGACGGTTCCGAGCTGACCCAAAAGGCGGTGGCCAGTGCGATCGGCCTCGCCCGATCGCTCGGCGCGGCGCTCTACACGCTGAGCGTGAAGGAGCCGTTCCCGTACAGCGCGATCTCCGAGATGCAGCCGGTGCCGCCGCAGGAATTCTTCGATGCCCAGGAACGCATCGCCAGCGAGCGCGTCAACGCGGTGCGCGCGGCGTGCCAGGCCGCGGGCCAGGCCTGCGAGGCGCACACGGTCGAGGCGGTGCACCCGTGGGAGGCGATCATCGAGCACGCCACGAACAACGGCTGCGACCTGATCGTGATGTCGTCCCACGGCCGACGCGGCGTGGCGGCGCTGCTGCTCGGCAGCGAGACGCAGAAGGTGCTGACGCACACCTCGATCCCGGTGCTGGTGGTGCGCTGAAACGACGACCCCAAGACACCTGCGGTGTCGCCCCCCGGAGGGGATCTCAGTGCCCTTGGGGCGGCCCGGCAGGCACTGGCCTCGCGCTACCGGCGGCTCACTTCACGACCCGCACCACCACGACGATCAGCGCCATGCCCGCGACCAGCCAGGCCAGTTGCGCGGCGGTGTCCTTGAGCGACATGCGCTGCTGCAACTGCGGGATCAGGTCGGCCACGGCCACATAGATGAAGCTGCTCGACGCCACCACGAGCAGGTACGGGAACAGCGCCTCCCAGGGCCCGACCACGAAGTAGCCGAGCACGCCGCCGACCACCGCCGACAGGCCCGACAACGCGTTGTAGAGCAGCGCCTTCTGGCGCGACAGCCCGGCGTTCAAGAGCACGATGTAGTCGCCCACCTCCTGCGGGATTTCGTGCGCGATGATGGCCAGCGAAGTCACGATGCCGAGTTGCACGTCAGTCAGGAATGCGGCCGCGATGATGATGCCGTCGCAGAAGTTGTGGATGCTGTCGCCGACGAGCACGCTCCAGCCGCCCTGCCCGGCCTGCTGGGCGTCGAACTCGTGGTGGTGGTGGTGGCCGTCGCCTTCGTGGTGGTGGGTGTGGCGGTACAGCTCGGCCTTCTCGAGCAGGAAGAAGAACATCAGCCCGGCCAGCAGCGTCGCGAACAGGCTGTGCGGGCTGGCGGTGCTCTCGAACGCCTCCGGCAGCACATGCAGCAGCGCCGTCGCCAGCAGCACGCCGGCCGACAGGCTGACCAGGTTCCGCACCACGCGCGCCAGCAGCCCCAGCGTCAGGCTGGCCGCGATCAGCACCGAGAGCAGGCCGCCGACCAGCGTGGCGAGAACAATGTAGAAAAGGGTCATCGGGGGCGTTTCAACTCGGCGGTAAGCAAGCGCGGCTGCGACGCAGCGGCTGGTGTCTGATCGAACGGGCTCAGCGTCTCACGATCTCAGCCCACGCCATGGTCCTTGAACCAGGCCGTGCAGCGCTTCCAGCCATCTTCCGCCGCTTCCTTGCGATAGCTCGGCCGGTAGTCGGCATGAAAGGCATGCGGCGTGTCGGGGTAGACCACGAACTCGGAACGCCGGGCTGCGGTAGTGCCCGTACTCAAAGCCGATTTCATCTTATCAACCGTGTCAAGCGGGATGCCGCCATCGGCGCCGCCGTACAGGCCGAGCACCGGGCCGTTCAACTTGGCTGTGAGTTCGACCGGGTTCGTCGGCTGCAGCGGGTTCGGCGCGCCGACCAGCCGCCCGTACCAGGCCACACCGGCCTTGACGGCCGGGTTGTGGGCGTCGTAGAGCCAGACGATGCGCCCACCCCAGCAAAAGCCGGTGATGCCCAACTTCGATGTGTCGCTGCCGTTGGCGCCGGCCCAGGCGACGGCGGCGTCGAGATCGGCCATCACCTGCGCGTCGGGCACCTTGGACACCACTTCGACCATCAGCTTGGCGATCTCGCCATAGGCCTGCGCATCGCCCTGGCGCACGAAAAGCTCGGGCGCGATCGCCAGGGCGCCGAGCTTGGCGAAGCGCCGCACCACGTCGGCGATGTATTCGTGGACGCCGAAGATCTCGGACACCACCAGCACCACCGGCAGGGCGCTCTTGCCGGCCGGCATCGCGCGATAGGCCGGCATCTTGAAGTCGCCGACCGGGATGCTCACTTCGCCGACGGTCAGGCCCAGGCTGTCGGTCTTGATCGTCTGCGCCGTCACCGGCAGCACCGCGGCCGCAAAGCCGCTGCCGACGGCGGTGGCGATGAAGCCGCGGCGGCTGAAGTCTTGCGTCGGCGTCAGGCTGTCGATGTGGTCGAGGTGGTCATGCAGCATCTTGAATGCTCCGAAGGGATTGCCCGGCCCGGGATTCTAGGAACGATGGGTCGGGGCCGCCAATGCGCTTCCGAATTGCCGCCACAATTCCCCGATGCAATCTGCCCTCCCGAAGCCCGACGCGCGCAGCGAAGCGCTGCGCTGGCCGCACCATCTGGCCGCGATCGACATGGGCTCGAACAGCTTCCGCCTCGAAATCGGCGAGGTGGTGCGCGGCGACTACCGGCGCATCGAGTACCTGAAGGAAACCGTGCGCCTCGGCGCCGGGCTCGACGCGGAGGGCCTGCTGACCGAAGAGGCGGCGCAGCGCGGCCTGGCCTGCCTGGCCCGCTTTTCGCAGCGCCTGGCCGGCTACTCCCAGCCGCAGGTGCGCGCCGTGGCCACGCAAACGCTGCGTGAAGCGCGCAACCGCGACGCCTTCCTGGCCCGCGCGCAGCCGGTGCTGGGCTACCCCATCGAAGTGATCTCGGGCCGCGAGGAAGCGCGCCTGATCTACGCCGGCGTGGCCCGGCTGCAGCCATCGGACGCGCCGCGGCTGGTGGTCGACATCGGCGGCCGCTCGACCGAGATGATCCTCGGCGCGGGCCGCGTGCCGAGCCAGACCGAATCGTTTCGCGTCGGTAGCGTCAGCCTCTCGATGACCTGCTTTCCCGACGGCCGGCTGACGAAGAACGCATTCCGGCTGGCGCAGATTGCGGCCGGCGCCGAGTTCGAGGAAGCGCTGGTGCCGTTCGCGCGCAAACACTGGCAGGAAGCACTCGGCTCCAGCGGCACCGTCGGCGCGGTCTCGCAGTTGCTTTCGGCGAGCGGCATCACCGACGGCAGCGTGACGCCAGAAGGCCTGCGCTGGTGCATCGAGCAGTGCCTGCAGGCCGGCCACATCGAGCGCCTCGCACTGCCCGGGTTGAAGGAAGAACGGCGGCTGGTGATTGCCGGCGGGCTGTCGATCCTGTACACGCTGGCGACGCACTTCGGCATCGAAGCCCTGCTGCCGGCGCGCGGCGCGCTGCGCCAGGGCGTGATCTTCGATCTCGATGAACGCCGCGGCGCCGAGCGCGACCCGGCGCATACGCACGACATCCGCGACGCTTCGGTGCGCGAGCTGCAACGCCGCTTCATGGTCGACCTGCCGCAGGCCGAGCGCGTGGGCAGCCTGGCCGATGCGCTGTACGCGATGGTGCAGCCGCGCGCCACCGGCGAGCTGCCGAAAGACCAGCGGCGCGAGCTGCGGCGCGAGCTGTCGTGGGCCGCTGCGCTGCACGAGGCCGGGATGATGATTTCGCACCACGACCACCACCGCCACAGCGCCTATGTGCTGGCGCATGTGGACGCGGCCGGGTTCTCGCAATCGCAGCAGCGCCGCCTGGCCGAGCTGGTGCTGGCGCAGCGCGGCAGCCTGCGCAAGAGCGAGCCGGCGTTGGCGAGCGAGGCCTTCGCCTGGCAGGTGCTGTGCCTGCGGCTGGCGATCATCAAGGGCCATGCGCGGCGGCCGGTCGATCTGGCCGCGCTCGCGCTGCGCCGCGACGCGGACGAGGCCTGGCTCGGTTTTGCGCCGGGCTGGGTGGAGCGCAATCCGCGCACGCTGTACCTGCTGAACGAAGAGGTGGCGGCGTGGGAGCGCAACGGCTCGTTGCGGCTGCGCCTCGACGATTGACGCTGGCTGGCGGAGCGCTGCCCGCGCTTCAGCCCTGGCGAACCTGTTTCATTCGCCGGCCGCTAGACCTTGTCGGGCCCCTGCATCGCCTGCAAAGTGACCTGGGCCAGGCCTTCCCGTTCGCGCTGCGCCAGCCACCAGACCGCGCCCTTCTTGACCGCCCAGGGCTGGTCGGCCCCGGCCAGCAGCCGTGCGGCGACGATTCCGAGTGTCGGCTGGTGGCCGACGACCAGCACCGGCTCGCTCGCACTCGGCCAGCGCGCGGCCTTGAGCAAGTCGTCGGCGCTGCACTCGGGCGACAGCGAGACCACCGTCTTGAAGCGGCGCTCCAGCGCCTGTGCCGTCTGCTGCGTCCGCACTGCCGGGCTGACGAGCACGCGCGTCGATTCAGGCAGCCGCTGGTTCAGCCATTCGGCCAGGCGCTTGGCCTGGCGCTCACCCTTGGGCGTGAGGCTGCGCTGCATGTCGTCCTGCCCTTCGCGCAGCAGGTGGGCTTCGGCGTGGCGCCAGAGGATCAGGTCCATCGGTTCAGCGGCTGCCTTGCAGCTTCACCATCAGGGCTTGCTGGGCGCTTGCGCCGTCGGGGCCTACCGGCACATAGCTGCCGTCACCCTGCTGCAGCCACGCATCCTTGCCGTCGTGCAGATACGGCACCAGGCATTCGTCGATCAACCGCTGGCGCAGCGCCGGATCGCGCACCGGCCAGGCGATCTCGATGCGGCGGAACATGTTGCGGCTCATCCAGTCGGCGCTCGTCAGGTACAGCGCTTCGTCGTCCACGCCATCGCCCCAGCGGAAGTACAGCACGCGGGTGTGTTCGAGGAAACGGCCAACAACCGAACGCACGCGGATGCGCTCGGTCTGGCCCGCAAGCCCGGGCGGCAGCGCGCAGGCGCCGCGAACGATCAGGTCGATCTCGGCGCCTGCCTGGCCGGCCTCGATCAACGCTGCGATCAGGGCCACGTCGGTCAAGGCATTGACCTTCACCACGATCCGCCCGCGGCGCCCGGCGCGGGACGCCGTGGCCACTTGCTGCACCCGCCCGAGCATCTCGCTGTGGAGCGTGAACGGCGCCTGCAGCAGCCTGCGCAGGGGTTTGGTCTTGCCCAGGCTGGCGAGTTGCTGGAACACGCTGTCGGCGTCTTCGGTCAGCTTCGCGTCGGCGGTGAGGTAGCCGATGTCGGTGTACAGCCGCGCCGTCTTCGGGTTGTAGTTGCCGGTCGAGAGGTGCACGTAGCGGCGCAGCACCGGGCGCTTGGCCGTGCCCTCGCGCCGCGTCACCAGCAGCAGCTTGGCATGGGTCTTCAGGCCGACGATGCCGTAGACGACCTGGGCGCCAACCGCCTCCAGCCGCTCGGCCCAGTTGATGTTCGCCTCCTCGTCGAAGCGCGCCTTCAACTCGACGACGCACATCACTTCCTTGCCGCGCCGCACCGCCTCGATCAGCAAGTCCATCAGCGGCGACTCGCTGCCGGTGCGGTAGATGGTCTGCTTGATCGCCAGCACGTCGGGGTCGTACACCGCCTCGCGCAGGAACTGCACCACCGGCTCGAACGACTCGAAAGGGTGGTGCAGCAGCACGTCGCCCTGCGTCAGGCGCCAGAAGATCGACACGTCGCGCGGCAGCGTGGCCGGCCATGACGGCGCGGTCGGCGCAAAGCGCAGGGCCGGCGCGTCGGCGGCGTCGATCAGCCCGTTCATGCGCACCAGGTTGACCGGCCCGTTGACGAGGTAGAGCGCCGCCGCCGGCAGGTCGAACTGGCGCAGCAGGAAACCCGAGAGTTCCGGCGGGCAGGTGTTGACGACCTCAAGCCGGATCGCCTGCCCGAAGTGGCGCGTCGTCAGCCCCGAGCGCAGCGCCTGGCGCAGGTTCTTCACCTCGCCTTCGTCGACCGCGAGGTCGGAGTCGCGGGTCAGCCGGAACTGAGAGAAGGCCTCGACCCGGCGGCCCTGGAACAGCTCTTCGAGGTGGGCCCGGATCACGCTCGTCAACAGCACAAAGGCCTGGCGCCCGCCGGCCACCTTGTCGGGCAGGCGGATCACCCGTGGCAGCACCCGCGGCACCTTGACGATGGAGATCGTGTTCTCGCGCCCGAAGGCGTCCTTGCCGTCGAGGCGGACGATGAAGTTGAGCGACTTGTTGGCCACCTGCGGGAACGGATGCGACGGGTCGAGCCCGACCGGCACCAGCAGGGGCCGCACCTGGGTCTGGAAGAACTCGTCGACCCAGCGCCGCTGCGCCTTGTCGCGCTCGGCGTGGTTGACGACGACGATGCCGGCACGGTGCAGCGCCGGCATCACCTCGTCGTTGAAGCACTTGTACTGGTCGTCGATCAGCGCGTGGGCCTGGCTCGCCACCGACTCAAGGTCGCCATCGACCACGCCGGTACCCGGCCGGCGCGCCGCTTCGATGTAGTCGGCCAGCCGGACCTCGAAGAACTCGTCCATGTTCGAGGAGACGATGCAGATGTAGCGCAGTCGCTCCAGCAGCGGCACATCGGGGCGGCGGGCCTGCGCAAGCACGCGGCGGTTGAATTCGAGGATCGCGGTTTCGCGGTTGAGCAGCGCGGGTGCAGAAGGGGCAGTGGTCATTCGCAGAGACTATGAAGGTTTGATGACAGCTTCAAGACGGGTTCACGATGCACGAAAGAAACCCTGTGCTTCGGGTCCGTTGCCACCCCGGACTTTCACCTCAATCCCCCACCAACCCATTGCGGATCGCATACACCGTCATCTCGGAGTTGTTCGTCAACCCGAGCTTCTCCAGCACCCGCGCCCGGTACACGCTGACGGTCTTCGGGCTCAGGCTCAGCTCTTCGGCAATGTCCGACAGCCGCTTGCCCGAGGCGATCATCACCAGCGTCTGCAACTCGCGGTCCGACAGCTTCTCGTGCGCCTGCGCGCTGACCGGCGTGGTCAGGCTCTCGACCAGCATCTGCGCGATCTCGGGCGTGACGTACTTGCGGCCCTGAGCCACGGTGCGCACCGCAGCCACGATCAGCGCCGGGTCGCCGCCCTTGTTGACGGAGCCGACCGCGCCGGCCCGCAGCGCGCGGATCGCGGACTGGACTTCGGGGTACATGCTGACCACCAGCACGCGCAGCGCCGAGCCTTCTTCCTTCAAGGCGTGCAGCACGTCGAGCCCGCTGCGGCCGGGCAGGTTGATGTCGAGCACCAGCACGTCGCAGGCCGTGCCGCGCATCAGGCTGCGCAGCTCGCCGTAGTCGCCGGCTTCGCCCACGACCTCGATGTCGGGCGCGTCCGACAGCGTGTCGCGGATG
>JANOVJ010000059.1:0-7686 GCA_031417295.1 bacterium
GTCGCCGAAGCGGATGTCCTTCGGCTTGGCAATCGGGCCGATCTCCTTGGCCACCCAGTTGCGCAGTTCGGTGGCGATCCGCTTCGCCTCGTCGCCGCTCGGCCGCGAGCGCTTGAGCACGACGAAGGCGCAGATCGCCTCACCGGTGGTGTCGTCGGGGCGGCCCACCACCGCGGCTTCCGCGACCAGCGCAGTGTGCGAAACCAGCGCCGACTCGATTTCCATCGTGCCCATGAGGTGGCCCGAGACATTGAGCACGTCGTCGATGCGCCCGGTGATCGTGAAGTAGCCTGTTTCCTTGTCGCGGATCGCGCCGTCGCCGGCCAGGTAGTAGCCCTTGAGCTCCGGTGGGAAGTAGCTCGTCTTGAAGCGCTCGGGGTCGCCCCAGATGGTGCGGATCATGCTCGGCCAGGGCTTCTTCACGACCAGGATGCCGCCCTGGCCGTCGGGCACGTCGTGGCCGGCCTCATCGACGATGGCTGCCGTGATGCCGGGGAAGGGCAGGGTGCAGGAGCCCGGCACCAGCGGCGTGGCGCCGGGCAGCGGCGTGATCATGTGGCCGCCCGATTCGGTCTGCCAGAAGGTGTCGACGATCGGGCAGCGCCCGCCACCGATGTGCAGGTGGTACCACTCCCAGGCCGCGGGGTTGATCGGTTCGCCCACCGTGCCCAGGATGCGCAGGCTGCTCAGGTCGTAGCGGTCCGGGTGCGCCGCCGCGTCACCCTCGGCGATCTTGATCAGCGAGCGGATCGCGGTGGGCGCGGTGTAAAACACGCTCACCTTGTGCTTCTCGATCGTCTTCCAGAAGCGGCCGCCATCGGGGTAGGTCGGCACGCCTTCAAACACCACTTGCGTCGCGCCGAGCGCCAGCGGGCCGTAGGCGATGTAGGTGTGGCCGGTGACCCAGCCGATGTCGGCGGTGCACCAGAACACATCGTCGGGCTTCAAGTCGAAGGTCCACTGCGTCGTCAGCGCCGCGTGCAGCAGGTAGCCGCCGCTGCAATGCTGCACGCCCTTGGGCTTGCCGGTGGAGCCCGAGGTGTAGAGCAGGAACAGCGGATGTTCCGCACCCACCCATTCGGGTTCGCAAGTCGTTCCCTGCGCCTGCATTTCCTCGTGCAGCCAGCGGTCACGAGATGCGTCCCAGGCGACGGCGCCGCCGGTGCGGCGGTAGACGAACACGTTCTTCACCGTCTCGCAGCCGCC
Source organism: bacterium (assembly GCA_031417295.1). Taxonomy (GTDB): domain Bacteria; phylum Pseudomonadota; class Gammaproteobacteria; order Burkholderiales; family Burkholderiaceae_C; genus CAIKUF01. Next base: position 1,207 of record JANOVJ010000059.1, read on the forward strand.
GAGCGCGAGCGCCTCGTCGACGATGGCCTTCAGCGGCAACGGCTTGCCACCGCGCAGTTGCTCATCGGCGGTGATCACCATCACCGCGCCGGCACCCTCGATACGGTCGCGCAGGCTTTGCGCCGAGAAGCCGCCGAAGACCACCGAATGCGGGGCGCCGATGCGCGCGCAGGCCTGCATCGCGACGATGCCCTCGACGCTCATCGACATGTAGAGGACGACGCGGTCTCCCTTCTTGACGCCGCGCGCGCGCAGCGCATTGGCGAGGCGGCAGGTGCGCGCCAGCAGGTCGGCGTAGCTGACCCGTGTCACCTCACCGTCGTCGGCCTCGAAGATGAGCGCCGTCTTGTCGCCCAGCCCGCGCTCGACCTGGCGGTCGAGGCAGTTGTGCGAGACGTTCAGCGTGCCGTCCTCGAACCACTTGAAGAACGGCGCCTCGCTGTCGTCGAGACCCTTCGTGAACGGCGTTCTCCAGCTCACGAATTCGCGCGCCAGGCGCGACCAGTAGCCGCTGTAGTCGGCCTCGGCCTCGGCCACCAGCTTGCGATAGGCTGCCATGCCGGACACGAAGGCGCCGTTCACCATGTTGTCGGGCGGCGGATAAAGACGGGTGCTGCTCATGCGGTTCTCCGTTTGAAATCTCGATCCGACACGTCCGCTTGCGGGCGCAACAGTCCAGGCAAAGCAGTGTGCGCCCGTTTCACGGCCTTTGAGCTTGATCGTGCGCAAGCTTTTCATCTGTGTGCTGCCGCACACTCAGGAATCTTGCGCCGGCCGCCGTACCTCAGCGGCCGACCGCCTCCAGGTCGACGTTCTTCGCCTCGCGGACGAAAACGAGGCCGATCGCGCCACTGGCCAACGCGATCGCGACCGGATACCACAGGCCGCTGTAGAGGTTGCCGGTGGTCGCGGCGATGGCCAACGCCGCGCTCGGCAGCAGGCCGCCAAACCAGCCGTTGCCGATGTGGTACGGCAAGCTGACCGACGAGCAGCGTACCCGCGTCGGGAACATCTCGACCAGCAGCGCCGCGAGCGGGCCGTAGACCATCGCCACGAAGACGATCAAGAGGAACAGGATGCCGACCACGCGCAAGGGGTCGATGCGCGCCGGATCGGCGCGCGACGGGTAGCCGGCAGCGTCGAGCACGGCGTCGAGCCGGCGCCGTGCTGCCTCGCTGTCATCGGCGATCTCGACACGTTCGGTGCCCACGCTGACGAGCGCCGGGCCGCTGCCGGCCAGCAGGGTGTAGCGCACCGCCCGGTCCGACAGCCGCCGCTTGGCGACGTCACAGCTGCTGGCCTCGGCTGCCGCATTGAGCAAATCGAACCGCCAGGCGCAGTCGGCGGGGTCGGCCGTGAGCGTGGTGACGACCCGCTGCTGCGCCTCGGCGAGGGCCGGGTTGGCCGCCACCGTGAGCGCACCGAACAACGGAAAGTAGGCCAGCGCGGCCAGCAGGCAGCCGGTGAGGATGATCGGCTTGCGGCCGATGCGGTCCGACAGCGCGCCGAAGGCGACGAACAGCGGCGCGCCCAGCAACAGCGCGGCACACATCATCAGGCTCGCGCTCGTCGGATCGACCCGCAATTGCAGCGTCAGGAAGTACAGCGCCTGGAAGTGCCCGGTGTACCAGACCACCGCCTGGCCGGCCACCAGGCCGAACAGCGCGATCAAGGCCAGCCGCAGGTTGCGCCAGCGGCCGAAGGCTTCAGTGAGCGGCCTGCGCGATGCGCCGCCTGCGCGCTTCAGGCGCGAGAACAGCGGCGACTCGCTCAGGCTGAGCCGGACCCACACCCCGACGCCCAGCAGCACGATCGAGAGCAGGAACGGCAGCCGCCAGCCCCACTCGGCGAACGCCGCCTCGCCGAGCACCGTGCGCAACCCGACGATCACCAGCAGCGCCAGCAGCAGGCCCAGCGTCGCGGTGGCCTGGATCCAGCCGGTGTAGAAGCCGCGCCGGCCCGGCGGCGCGTGCTCGGCAACGTAGGTCACCACGCCGCCGTACTCGCCGCCGATCGCCAGGCCCTGCAGCAGCCGCAACAGCACGAGCGCGATCGGCGCCGCAACGCCCAGCGTCGCATGGCCGGGCAGCACACCGATGGCGAAGGTGGCCGCGCCCATCAGCACCAGCGTGACGAGGAAGGTGTACTTGCGCCCGATCAGGTCACCCAGCCGGCCGAACACCAGCGCGCCCACCGGGCGGACCAGGAAGCCGGCGGCGAAGGCCAGCAGCGTGGCCACCAGCGCGCCGCGTTCGCCGAGGCCGGCAAAAAACGCTGCAGCGAACACCGGCGCCAGCACGCCGTAGAGGTAGAAGTCGTACCACTCGAACATTGCGCCCAGGCTGGCCGCGAGGATCACCTTGCGGTGCTCGGCCGGCATGGGCGGGCGATCTTTGAGCTTGGACATTCACTGTTCCCGTCGGGTGCTTCATGATGCGCCATGCCCAACGCGTTCGACTTCACGGCGTCGCCGTTCGATTGCCTCGACGCCGCCGAGCAGCGGCTGGTGCGCGACAGCGTCGACATCGCCTACTTCCGCGCCGACGAGACGCTGCTCGACCGCGGCATCGAGCCGCAGCACCTGTTCGTCGTCATCAAGGGCCATGTCGCGCAGTTCGATGGCGATGAACTGGTCGCCACCTTCGGCCCGAACGACTGCTTCGACGGCCGCTCGCTGGTGGCCGGCCGCGCGAGCAGCCGCTTCGTGGCGGCCGAGGAAGTGGTGGCCTACCAGTTGGCGAAGGCGGCCGTCAGCGAGCTGATCTCGCGCAACGCGAGCTTCGGCGCACTGCTGTTCTCCGACCTCTCGATCAAGCTCGGCGCGCTGGCGCAGCGCCACAGCCAGCGCGAGATGCAGGCGCTCACGATGTCGCGCGTGGCTGAGGCCTTCCTGCGCCCGGCCCATGTGGTGGACGGCGGGACCGACATCGTCGGCGTGGCCACGGTGATGCAGGCGCAGCACAGCAGCAGCGTGCTGGTGCGCGACGGGGCGCGGCTGGGCATCTTCACCAACACCGGGCTGCAGCGCGCGATCGTCGATGGCCGGCCGCTGGCGGCGCTGCCGGTGCGCGAGCTGGCCACGTTCGAGCTGGTGACGATCGCGCCCGACGCGCCGCTGTTCGATGCGCTGGCGCTGATGATCCAGCACCAGGTGCACCGGCTGGTGGTGGCCGACGGCGAGCGCATCAGCGGGCTCCTGGAGCAGCTCGACCTGCTGAGCTTCCTGTCGAACCATTCGTACCTGATCACGGTGCAGATCGTGCAGGCGAGCGACCTCGATACGCTGCGCGCCGCGGCGGCACAGATCACACGGCTCGTCGCCTTGCTGTACCGGGGTGGCACGCGCGTCAGCCAGACGGCCAAGCTGGTCCAGGCACTGAACGCCAAGCTGTTCGAGCGCACCTGGCAACTGGTTGCGCCGCCCGCGCTGCTGGCCGACAGTTGCCTGTTCGTGATGGGCAGCGAAGGGCGCGGCGAGCAACTGCTGAAGACCGACCAGGACAATGGCCTGGTGCTGCGCGACGGCGCGGCAACGAGCGCGGGCGAGGTGGAGCGGGCGTGCCTTCGCTTCTCAGCCGCGCTGCGCGACTACGGCTACCCCGATTGCCCGGGTCGCATCATGGTCAGCAACCCGATGTGGCGGCGCAGCGCGAGCGACTTCGCGGCAGAAGTGCGCCACTGGCTGCTGCGGCCCGACGCCGAAGGCCTGATGGCGCTGGCGATCTTCATCGACGCGCATGCAGTGGCGGGTGACGCGGCGTTGCTGGCCGGGGTGGCCGCCGAGGTTCACGGCCTCGTCTCCGCCAACGACGCGCTGCTCGGCCGCTTCGCCGCAGCGATCGACGCCTTCCCCGATGAGTCCGCCGGCTGGTGGAACCGGCTGCTGCTGATCGGCGAGCAGGGCAAGCCGATGCTCGACCTGAAGAAGGCCGGCATCTTCCCCGTAGTGCACGGCGTGCGCAGCCTCGCGCTGCGCGACCACGTGCAGGCGACAGGCACCGTGGCGCGGCTCGACGCGCTGGTGGCCATGGGCCGGCTGCCGGCCGACCTGGCCACCGACCTCGCCGACAGCCTGCACTTCATGATGGCGCTGAAGCTCAAGGCCGGCCTGGCCGAGCTCGACACCGATCGGCCAGTGAGCGGTGGCGTGCCGACCGATCGGCTGAGCAGCCTGGAGCGCGACCTGCTGAAGGACGCGTTCGCGGTGGTCAAACGCTTCAAGGGGCTGGTGCGGCACCAGTTCCACCTGGAGGCGGCATGAGGCCGCCGGGCCGCCCCAAGGGCGAATTCCGGAGTGCGGAGCACGCAGGTTGCCTGGTGAAGCCGCCGGGCCGCCCCAAGGCGAACACCGGAGTGCGAAGCACGAAGGTACTCCAGTGAGGCCGCGCTGGATCGACTCGATGCACCGTGGCTGGATGCTGTATCACCTGGCCGATCCGCACTTCTCGTTCCTGTACGACGCACCGCCGCCGGATGAATGGGTCACGCTGGACTGCGAGACCACCGGTCTCGATGTTCACCACGACCAGATCATCTCGATCGGCGCGGTGCGCATCGCCGGCAACCGCCTGCTGACGAGCCAGCGGCTCGAGCTGCTGGTGCGGCCCGAGCGTGCGCTGAACGTCGACAGCGTGCGCGTGCACCGGCTGCGCGAAAGCGACGTGGCGCAGGGCATCGACCCCGAACAAGCGATGCGCCGGCTGCTCGAGTTCGTCGGCAGCCGGCCGCTCGTCGGCTACTACCTCGAGTTCGACGTCGCGATGCTCAACCGCGAGATCTGGCCCTTGCTCGGCGTGCGCCTGCCGCAGCCGAAGATCGAGGTCTCGGCGATGTACTACGACTTCAAGAACCGCCAGTTGCCGGCCCACGAACGCGGCGGCGCGATCGACCTGCGCTTCGCGACGATGATGAACGACCTCGCGCTGCCGCTGCGCGACGCCCACGATGCGCTGAACGACGCCGTGATGGCGGGGCTGGCGTTCGTGAAGTTGCGCCGGTTGTTGGCGGGCCGCTGAGCGGCTCAGCCCTGTCCCAGGCGCAATGCCATCACCCCGCCGACGATGCACAGCGTGCCGGCCGCGCGCTGCGCGCCGAAGGGCTCGTGGAGCAGCCGGGTGCCGATGATCGCGGCGAACAGCACCGAGGTTTCGCGCAGCGCGGCGACGGCGGCCACCGGCGCGCGCGTCATCGCCCACAGCGCGATGCCGTAGGAGCCCAGCGACGCCAGCGTGCCGACCAGCGCGACCGGCCAGCGCGCGCGCATGTGGGCCCACGCGGCCGGGCGGCCGGCCGCGCCGCGGCGGTGCATCACGAGCAGGAAGTAGGGCAGGCCGTCGATCAGGAACAACAGCGCCACATACTGCAGCGCATTGCCGCTGGCGCGAACGCCGATGCCATCGACGAGGGTGTAGGTGGCGATGATCCCGGCGTTGAGCAGCGCGAACTGCAGCGCGCGCCGGTGGTCCCCGCCCGCGGTACCCGCCCTGCGCGACAGGCCCACCAGCAACACCCCGCCGCTGATGCCGGCCACGCCGAGCCAGGTGGCGAGCGACAGCGTCTCGTCGATGATCGCACCGCCGCTTACAGCCAGGACCAGCGCCACCAGCAGCGGCCCCAGCCCACGCATGATGGGATAGGTGAACCCCAGGTCGCCGTGGCGGTAGGCGCCGGCCAGCGCGATGTAGTAGCCGATGTGGATCACGATCGACGCCGCCAGCCAGGGCCACGCGGCGGGCGGCGGCAGGCCGGCCCACATCACCAGCGGGATGGCGACCACGCAGCCCAGCACGTGGATCAGCGCGGTGTCGAGCGACTTGTCGTTGCCCGACTTGATGAGCCCGTTCCACGACGCATGCAACAGCGAGCCGAACAGCACGGCAGCGACGACCGGCCAGGTGAGGGTCATGCGGCGGCGACTTGCTGGCGCACCCTCTCCCGCTTGCGGAAGAGGGTTGGGGTGAGGGGGTTTGCGGAGGTGTCCCCCGGCGTCAGTGCCATGCGCTCAGTCGTCCAACGCGGCCGGGCGGGTGATGCCGCGCAGCCGGCTTTCCTCGAACTTTGCGCCCGGCTTCAGCCGCGTCGGCGAGAGCACGCCCGCCGCCTCGAGAATGGGGTAAGCGATCGAGCAGATGTGCGAGTTGATGCGCTTCAGGTCGCTGATCAGGTCGAGGTGCAGCGAACTCGTCTCCATGCTTTGGGGCGTGTTGTCGCGCAGCCGGTCGAGGTGGCTGGTCGCGTACTCGCGTTCGAGGTCGCGGAACTCGGCCTTTTGTTGCAGCAGCCGGTGCGCGTCGCGCACGTGGCCGTCGAGGAACACGCTCATGGCCAGGCGCAGGTTGGCCAGCAGCCGCGCGTGCAGGTCGCAGACCTCGGCCATGCCGGCGTCCGAGAAGCTCAGGTTGCGGCGGATCTTCTTGTCTTCCACGTCCTGCAGCACGCGCTCGATGATGTCGCCGATCTGCTCCATGTTGATCGTGAACG
>JANOVJ010000060.1:0-2508 GCA_031417295.1 bacterium
ATCAACACCCGCAACCTGAAGCTGCTGGCCTTCGGCATGGGCGCCACCTTCGGCGGCATCTCGGGCGTGATGTTCGCCACCTTCCAGGGCTTCATCTCGCCGGAGTCGTTCAGCCTGCAAGAGTCGATCATGATCGTCGCGATGGTGGTGCTGGGCGGCATCGGCCACATCCCGGGGGTGATCCTCGGCGCCTTGCTGCTCGCCGCGCTGCCCGAGGTGCTGCGTTACGTGGCCGGGCCGCTGCAGGAGATGAGCGGTGGCCGGCTCGACGCGTCGATCCTGCGCCAACTGCTGATTGCGCTGGCGATGATCGGCATCATGCTGTCGCGCCCACGTGGCTTGTGGCCGTCGCCAGAGCATGGCAAGGCCGCGCCCGCGCCGGCTGGAAAGTAGGAGCAGGCCATGACTGAAACTATTCTCAAAGTGGCCGGTGTGTCGAAGCGCTTCGGCGGCCTGCAAGCGCTGTCCGACGTCGGCATCACGATCGAGAAGGGCCAGGTCTACGGCCTGATCGGCCCCAACGGCGCCGGCAAGACGACCTTCTTCAACGTCATCACCGGCCTCTACCTGCCCGACTCCGGCAGCTTCGAACTCGGCGGCAAGCCCTATAAGCCCAGCGCGGTGCACGAGGTCGCCAAGACGGGCATCGCGCGCACGTTCCAGAACATCCGCCTCTTCAACGAGATGACGGCGCTGGAGAACGTGATGGTCGGGCGCCACGTGCGCACGCAATCCGGCTTGCTCGGCGCGGTATTCCGCACCCCTGGCTTCAAACGCGAGGAGGCCGAGATCGCCCGGCGGGCGCAGGAACTGCTCGACTACGTGGGCATCGGCAAGTACGCCGAGTTCAAGTCGCGCACGCTTTCCTATGGCGACCAGCGGCGCCTCGAGATCGCGCGGGCGCTGGCCACCGACCCAAAGCTGATCGCACTCGATGAGCCGGCAGCGGGCATGAACGCGACCGAGAAGGTCGTGCTGCGCGAGCTGATCGACCGCATCCGCAAGGACGGCCGGACGATCCTCTTGATCGAGCACGACGTGAAGCTCGTGATGGGCCTGTGCGACCGCGTCACCGTGCTCGACTACGGCAAGCAGATCGCAGAAGGCAACCCCTACGACGTGCAGCGCAACGAGAAGGTGATCGAAGCCTATCTCGGCGCCGGCCACGCCGCTCACTGATGACAACCCCCAAGCTCGCTGCGCTCGCACCCCCCCGAGGGGGAGCTCAGGCCGCTTGGGAGCGGCCCGGCGCCGCCTGAGACAGGAACAAGCACCATGGCAAACACACTGCTCAAGGTCAGCGGGCTCAAGGTCGCCTACGGTGGCATCCAGGCCGTCAAGGGCGTTTCGTTCGAGGTCAACGCGGGTGAACTGGTCAGCCTGATCGGCGCCAACGGGGCCGGCAAGACGACCACGCTCAAGGCCGTGACCGGCCTGCAAGCGGTGGCCGCGGGCGACATCGAATTCATGGGCCGCTCGATCAAGGGCCAGGGCGCGTGGGACCTGGTGAAACAGGGCCTGGTGATGGTGCCCGAAGGTCGCGGCACCTTCACCCGCATGACGATCACCGAGAACCTGCAGATGGGCGCCTTCGTGCGCCGCGACAACGAGGTCGATGCCGACATCGAGAAAGTGTTCGGCATTTTCCCGCGCCTGAAGGAACGCCGCGCGCAGTTGGCCGGCACCATGTCGGGCGGCGAGCAGCAGATGCTTGCGATGGGCCGCGCGCTGATGGCCCGGCCGAAAGTGCTGCTGATGGACGAGCCGTCGATGGGCCTGTCGCCGATCATGGTCGACAAGATCTTTGAGGTCGTGAACGACATCCACAGCCAGGGCGTGACGATCCTGCTGGTCGAGCAGAACGCCAGCCGGGCGTTGCAGATCGCCTCGCGCGGCTACGTGATGGATTCGGGCGAGATCACGATGAGCGGCGACGCGAAGCAGTTGCTGAACGACCCGAAGGTGAGGGCCGCGTACCTGGGGGAGTGAGGGCGGGGCGCGGCCGCTTCGTGGTTCAGCAGCCGGCGCACTGCTGAATCTTCAGCACGCCAGCCGATTTCGCCAACGCCTTGTCGAACGTGGCCAGCGGCATGTGGCCGGCCTTGCGGGCGATCTCCAGCACCAGGCAGTCCGAGAAACCCAGTGCCGGCTTGGCGCGGAACTGCGCCAGCGCCGCAGCCACCACGTCGGCGTCCTGCAGCACCAGGCTCTCGTGGACCAGCAGCAGTTCCAGTGCGGCGATCAGTTGTTTCGGCGAGCGCGCGTAGACGGCGTCAAGCACCCACACGGTCTCCGCGAGGACCAGATGCGATACCCATGCGCCCTTGGTCGTCGCCTCATCGGCCGCTGCAGCCTGCTTGACATCGTCACGCGCCAGCAGGCGCACCAGCACATTCGTGTCAGCGGCCAGCATGGCGGCGCTGCATGCGCTCGCGAAGGCCCTGCTTCAGTTCGGCCAGCGTCTTGGCAGCGGGCACATCGCCGGAGAACAGCGCCTGATGTACTTCG
>JANOVJ010000061.1:0-3808 GCA_031417295.1 bacterium
CCGCCGCGCGGCTCGACGATCATGATCCCGTACATGCCCGAGGCAATGTGCTCCAGCACCATCGGCGTGCCGCAGTGGTACATGAAGACGCCCGGGTAGATGAGCGTGAACTCGAACGAGATCGTCTGCCCCGGCGCGATCGAGCGGTACTTGTCCTGCGGCGAGACCATCGCCGAGTGGAAGTCCATCGAATGCATCATCGGCGCGGCGGTGATGCGCACGCCGGGCGCGGCTTCGTCGGAGCGATTCGTCATCGTGAACTTGATCCGGTCGCCAACGCGGGCACGCACCGCCGGGCCGGGCACCGAGTCGCCGAAGGTCCAGGCGCTGAACTTCACGCCCGGCGCGATCTCGATGATCTTGTGCGTGGTGTCGAGGCGGATTTCCTTCACCGGGGTGGGCACCAGCGGCTTCAGCAGCGCCTCCATGTTCAGCGCCTCGCCCACCGCGAACGGGCCGCTGTGGCGTTCGTTCGAGAGCACGGCCGGGGGCGACTTGAACTCCATCTTCGTCATGTCGTAGGCATCGCCCGACGCGGCGCTGGTGGCCAGGCCGGGCGCAGGTGCGGGCGCGGCGGCCGCAACGGGGCCGGACGCAGGCGCGTTTGCCGAAGCGGCGTCGGTTCGCGTGCCGCCACCGCACGCCGCGAGCGCAACCAGCAGCGTGCCGGCAAGCGCTCCGGCAAGTGGGCCGGCGAGCGCAGCGGCCGGGCCAACAGGTGAGCGCGCGGGCTCGTGCGCAGCCGCTGTCGACGAGGCGTGGTTCATGCTGTCTCCTGTTCTTGTCGGGTTTGCTTGTGCTTGCCTTCGCGGGCAACCCGTTGTGTCGCGACACTGGGCGCCGTTCGCGGCCTCGTCTGTGCGCTGGCACACATGGCTTCGTGTAGGGCCTCTCCTACACCGAGCCCACCGCCCGCCCGATGGCGTGCCGGCGAAGCGCGCGGCACCATGGTTGAACAGGACATCCGCGCCACGCGGGTGGAACAGGAGCGGGATCATGGTCAGCAACGGTTCGCAATCGCCGGTTCTCCAGCCACTTGCCTGGCTGCGTTCGCTGCCCTGGCCCGGCGCGTTGGCGGGGCTCGCGATCCTGGGCCTGCTGCTCGCTTTTCACCAAGTGGTGAGCGGGTCGGTGCAGCAGGGCGAACAGCGGCGCGCCGCCGTTGCGTTGAAAAGCGAAGCCACCTGGCGCTGCAACGCGATCGCCAGCGTTCGCGGGCGCGACGGTTGCCTGGTGCAACTGAGCGCGGCAGCGCATGACGAAGCCACGCTGCGGTCGCGCAGCGCTGACAGGAGTGCCGAATGAACACCACTCGCACCGAACGCCTGCGGTCCCGGGCTGTCCCGCTGGCGCTGCTGGCCGCAACGCTCGCACTGGGTTCGGCTCCGGCGCTGGCCGACGCCAAGGCCGACAAGGCCGACGCGCGAGCCCACCACCAGCAGGAGCGCGCGGCGTGCAAGAACGCGCCGGCCGACCAGGACCGTGCAAGCTGCCTGCGCGATGCCGACGCTGCGTTCGCCGATGTCAAACAAGATGCAAAGCAAGGCGCGAAGGACGAACCCGCCGCCGCCCTGACGCGCAACGCGAGCAAGCGCTGCGACGCGCTGCCGGACGAAGATCGACAAGCCTGCATCGCGCGCATGAAGGGGCAGGGCCGCACGACCGGCAGCGTCGCCAAGGGCGGCATCTACCGCGAACTGGTGACCCCCGATCCGGCGCAGCCGGCGAGTGCCGCGACCGCCACCCCCGCCACCCCCGCCAAATAGCGGGGCCGAATTTCTCCCTCTTCCGGAGGGAGAGGGAGCAGGCAGCTCAGACTTGCGGCGGGTCGCTGTCTCGCGCGGGATGGCGATGCTTGGCAACGGCGGCGATGAAGGCCGCTGCGGCATCGGCGCCCGCGAGCTGCAGCACCCCAGGATCGGTTTCGCCGGAAGGCAACTGCGCCGCAATGCCAGCCTTCGCGAGCAAGGCCTTGGCTGCGCCGAGGGCGAGGATTGTCTTGCCGTGGCGGTATTGGTTGACGACGAAGTCCAGCGCCTGCCCGTGGCGGGCCAGCAGCGCGACGCCGGCCTTGCCATCGGGCAGCACAACTGCGTCGAACAGCACCGGCGCCGAGTTCTCGAAGCTGTGGGTGGCTGTCAGCGCGGCACCGTCCTCGGTTTCGACGGCACCCAACCTGGGTGCGACGACGCAGCAAACCGCGCCCGCTTTCGCCAGCGCCGCACGCAGCGCGGCGATCGACTTTCCGGCCACGCCGTGCGCGGCCAGGATCGCGATCTGGCGCGTGCGGATGCCACCCTCGCCGGGCAGCGCCGTCAACGACAAGGCCTTCGATGCAGTCACCTCGGGCGGCGCCGGATGTTCCAGCGCGCGCGGCATCGCAGCCGGCACGTCGATGCCCAAGCCCTCGGCCACGCTCGCCGCCAACTCGGCCGACACATTCACGAGCGACGAGACCATGCGTTCACGAATCGCCGGCACGGTCAGCTTGCTCAACTCGAAGCGAAAGCCGCCTGCGATGTGTGCCTTCTCGACCGCCGTCTGGCTGTCATAGAACAGCGTCGCCTGCGTGTAGTGGTCGGCAAACTTTTCAGGCTTGCCGCGCAGCTTGTCTTCCTGCACCGGCTGCGGGAACGAGACGAAGCCGGCCGCGCCGGCCTGGAACGGGCAGCCGCCGGCCAGCGAGTTCGGCTCGTACGCGACGCGCCCGCGCGGGATCGTGCGCCGGTGCAGCCCGTCGCGCTGGTTGTTGTGCACCGGCGCGAGCGGCGCGTTGATCGGGATCTCGTGGAAGTTCGCCCCGCCTAGGCGCGTGATCTGGGTGTCGATGTAGGAGTGGATGCGCCCTGCGAGCAGCGGGTCGTTGCTGAAGTCGATGCCGGGCACGACATGCGCGGTGCAGAACGCGACCTGCTCGGTTTCGGCGAAGAAGTTGTCGGGGTTGCGGTTCAACACCATCCGTCCGACCGGCGTCACCGGCACCAGTTCCTCGGGGATCAATTTGGTCGCGTCGAGCACGTCGAAACTGAACGTCTCGGCCTGGGCCTCGGTGAAGATCTGCAGGCCGAGTTCCCACTCCGGGTACTCGCCGGCTTCGATCGCTTCCCACAGGTCGCGGCGGTGGAAGTCGGCATCGGCGCCGGCAATCTTCACCGCCTCGTCCCAGACCAGCGAATGGGTGCCGAGCCGCGGCTTCCAGTGGAACTTCACGAAGTGCGATGCGCCCTCGGCGTTGACGAGCCGGAAGGTGTGCACGCCGAAGCCCTGCATCATGCGCAGGCTGCGCGGAATGCCGCGGTCGGACATCACCCACATCAATGTGTGCGTCGTCTCCGGGCTGAGCGAGGCGAAGTCCCAGAACGTGTCGTGGGCAGAAGCCGCCTGCGGCATGCCGTTGTGCGGCTCGGGCTTCACGGCGTGGATCAGGTCGGGGAACTTCATCGCGTCCTGGATGAAGAACACCGGGATGTTGTTGCCGACCAGGTCCCAGTTGCCTTCGTCGGTGTAGAACTTCACGGCGAAGCCGCGCACGTCGCGGGCGGTGTCGGCCGAGCCGCGCTCGCCGGCCACGGTGGAGAAGCGCACGAACACCGGTGTCAGCTTGCCGGCCTCGGCGAACGGCGCGGCGCGGGTGTACTTCGAGAGCGGCGCATAGGCCTCGAAGAACCCGTGCGCGGCCGAGCCGCGCGCGTGGACGATGCGCTCGGGAATGCGCTCATGGTCGAAGTGGGTGATCTTCTCGCGCAGGATGAAGTCTTCCAGCAGCACCGGCCCACGCAGCCCGGCCTTGAGCGAGTTCTGGTTGTCG
>JANOVJ010000062.1:0-1590 GCA_031417295.1 bacterium
GCAGCACATAGGCCAGATCGAGCATCGGCGTGACGTTGATGGAGTCGTAGGGTTTGGCCTCGTCGCTGACGCTGATGGACATGGTGGGTTTCCTGAAGTCGTGTGACGGGATCGGCGCCGGGCCATCAAGGCGCAATGCGCTGCGTGACGAGACCGATCTGCGTGATGTCGAGTCGCTTGGCCACTTCGAGCACGTCGATGACCTTCTGGTACTGCGCGCGCGCATCGGCCTTGAGCACCACCGGGAGCGCCGGGTTGGCGCTCTTGTAGGCGGCGAGCCGTTCGGCCAGTTGCTCGAGCGTGACCGGGTAGGCGTCGAGGAACAGGCTGCCTTCGCGGGTGATCGTGACCGCCCGTGTCTGCGGCCTGGCCAGCTGGTTCGCGGCCTGGGTGCGTGGCGAGTCGACCTTCACGCCCTGCACCGATGCCGTGGTCAGGATGATGAAGACCACCAGCAGCACATAGGCCAGGTCGAGCATCGGCGTGACGTTGATTTCGTCATAGGGCGTGTTCTCGGCCCGGATGTCGGCAGACATGTTCCGGGCCGGTCAGCGTTGCCCGTGCGCTTCGGCGGCGCGGGTGACGAACTCGTCGACGAAGATCTGCATGTCCGACGAGATGTTCTTGATCTTCGCCGCCAGATAGTTGTAGCCGAACAGGGCGGGGATGGCGACGCCGAGGCCGGCCACGGTGGCGAGCAACGCGGCGGCGATGCCGGGCGCGATGGCGTTGACGTTCACGTCGCCGGCCGCAGCGATGGCCGCAAAGGTGATCATCACGCCGACCACGGTGCCGAGCAGCCCGAGGAAGGGGCCGCCCGAGATGGCGATCGTCAGCAACACCATGCGGTCGTTCAAGCGGTGGTTCTCGCGCACCAGGTCTGCATCCAGCGAGGCCTTGATGGCGTTGAAGGAGGCGCCACCGAGTGCCACGGTCCCGGAAGACAGCCGCTTGTCGAGTTCACTCACACCCATGCGGTACAGCCGGAACAGCGGCGAGTCGCCAAACTTCCCCTTGATCTCGCCGTCTTCGACCTTGAGGTTGCGGAACCGCTTGATGAACTTGTCGTTGGCCTTGCCCATGCGCGCCACCATCAGCATCTTGGTGACCATGACCCATGCGGCAATGACGAACATGACGCCGAGGATGCCGATGACGACCCACGCATCGACGGTGAGGTTCTTGACCAGGACGCCGATGTAGCCGGTGTGGCCGCTCTCAGCGCCGGCCTCGTCCGCGCTTTCCTTGGTGCTGGCGCCGAAGCTGCCGTCGCCGCCCTGGGCCGCCACGGCCACGCGAAGCCAGCCCTCGTCGCGCAGCACGGTCGAGATTTGCAGTTCGTCGATCAGGCCCTTGTAGCCTGCGCCCAGTGCCACGGCGCCGTCGATCGCCGGGAGCGTGGCCTCCAGTGTTGCCGCCGGCTTGCCGTTCACGTACAGCGTGGCCTTGCCGTCCGCCGCCGCGAATGCCACGTGGGCCCAGGCCGAAGCGGGCAGGTCGCCACCGCTCAAGCTTTTGCCGTCGATCGACGCGGTGAGCTTGCCGCTGTCGATGCCGATCCGCAGCGGGCCGAAGGCCAGCAACGTGGCA
>JANOVJ010000063.1:0-1514 GCA_031417295.1 bacterium
ACTTCCCGGCACCTCTCCCCCCGTTCAAGCGATGATGAAAACGACGACAAGGCTCGCCGCAGGGCTGGGTTTCTACGGCGACTCGTGGGAGCCGGTCCGTGCATCCATCGAGCGCGGGGATGTGCAGTACGTCTGCTCCGACCACCTCGCCGAACTCACCCTCGCCATCCTGCGCAAGGACCAGGCGCGGGACGCCGCTGCCGGCTTCACCAAAGACCTGGTGCCGATGCTCACCGGGCTGTGGCCGGCCGCATCGGCGCGAGGCGTGAAGTTCGTGCTCAACGCCGGCGGGCTCAACCCCGAAGGCGCGCGCGATGCGCTGGTGGTTGCGTTCAAGGCCAAGGGCTTCAAGGCGCGCGTCGCGGTCGTCACTGGCGACGCGCTGCTGGGTCGCGTCGATGAGCTCACCGCCAACGGCGAAGCGCTGGCCCACATGGACACAGGCGCCAGCATCGCAGCAGTGCGCGACCGTCTCGTCTTCGCCAACGCCTACCTCGGCGCAGCGCCGATCGCGCAGGCGCTGGGCCTGGGCGCCGACATCGTGCTGACCGGCCGCGTGGCCGATGCGGCGCTCTTTCTCGGCCCGCTGGTGCACGAGTTCGGCTGGCCGCTCCAACCCACCGACGCGGCCGGTTGGCATCGGCTCGCGCAAGGCCTGGCAGTCGGCCATTTGCTGGAATGCTCGGGCCAGGGCGCGGGCGGCAATTTCGGTTCGACCGGCGCGTGGCAGCGCGTGCCCGACCTGGCTCATATCGGCTACCCGATTGCCCAAGTGGGAGAAGACGGCAGCGCGATCATCACCAAGGCGCCGGGCACCGGCGGCCGCGTCAACTTCCACACCGTGCGCCAGCAACTGCTGTACGAGGTGCACAACCCGCACCGCTACTTCTCGCCCGACGTGGTGCTCGACATGGGGCAGATCCGCCTCGACGATCTGGGCCAGGACCGGGTGCGTTTGAGCGGCGCGCGCGGCCTGCCGCGACCCGACACGCTGAAGATCGTCGCCGGCTATGAAGACGGCTGGATGGGCCAGGCCACGGTCGGCTTTTGCTGGCCCGACGCGCTGGCCAAGGCACGTGCGGTGGTGGCTTCGGTCAAGACCCAACTGGCCGAGAAGCGCATGGCGCACAGCGAGTTGTGCGTCGAATTTCTGGGCCATGACAGCTTCCTCGGGCCGCACGCCGACGCACGCGGCGCTGACGCCTTGAACGAAGTCTTGCTGCGCATGGCGCTGCGCAGCGCCGACAAGCGCGTGGCCGACGCCTTCCCGCGCCTGTTCCCGTGGATGGCCTTGTCGGGGCCGCCGTACATGGGCGGCTTTCATGGCAGCTCGCAGGCCAGCCAGTTGCTCGGGCTGTGGCCGGCGCGGGTGCGGCGCGAGCTTGTCGAATCGGCTGTGAAGGTCGAACTGAGGAATGTCGAATGAAGCCTGCGATGACGAAACTGCGTCTGGCCGATATCGCCCACGCGCGCAGCGGCGACAAGGCCGACCGCGCCGACATCGGCCTCTTCGC
>JANOVJ010000064.1:0-2299 GCA_031417295.1 bacterium
CATTGCGGCGTGCGGATGTTGGTGTGCTGGATCACGCCCAGAAACGTCGTCGCGTAGAGGAACCAGCTGACGGCCTGCGGGCTCAAGCCCACGCCCACGGTCAGCGTGAGGCTGCCCAGGACGGTCCAGCCGAAGATGTCCAGCGGGCTGAAGTAGAACGCGCCGAAGCTGTCGACGCGCTCCGCGCTGTGGTGCATCTGGTGGAAGCCTCGCCACAACCACGTCGTGTTGTGCATGGCGCGGTGCCACCAATACACCAGGAACTCATAGACCAGCACCGCGATGCCGGCACCGACGGCTGGGTTGACCGATTCCAGGTTGAAGAGCTGGTACTTCGCCAGCGTCTCGCTCCAGAGCAGCGGCAGGTAGGACGAGAGGAAGAAGTAGACGGCGAAGACGAGCAGGGCCCGGGTTCGCCAACCCCGAACCGGGGGCAGGCGGCGGGCCGGGAACAGGGCTTCGAGCCCGATCAAGGAACCATAGAGTGCAAGGACGGTCAGGGAAACGGGGTCCAGCAGAATTTCCAGTGGCGTGGGCATGAGGTGCTCCTGCGGGGTTGCGGGAGGGCCTACGATGCGGGCGCGGCGCGGCCGCTGCATGACGCTTGGCTAATGGCTGCGTAATATTTCGGTAACGCACTTCGGTAACGAGACAGCGACTTTCGAGCGGGGCCATGAAATACCAGGTTGGCGAATTCACCATCGACACCGCCCGGTACCGGGTCAGCGCCGGAGACACCGCCGTGCCGGTCGAGCCCAAGGTGTTCGACCTGCTGGTGCACCTGATCCGCCATCGCGACCGGGTCCTGACCCGCGAAGAGCTGTTCAAGGACGTCTGGGACGGACGCGAGGTATCCGACGCGACGCTCAGCAACCACGTCAAGAGCGCGCGCAAGCTGCTGGGCGACAACGGCGATCTGCAGCAGACGATCCTGACTGTTCGCAGCCGCGGCTACCAGTTCATTGCGCCCGTGCTGGAACGCTCGGATGCCGCCGAGGCCCCCGAGCCGGCACCGGTGCCCGATCCGCCCGCGGCGGTGCCCGCCGACCCGCCGGCCCGCCGGCCCCGCTGGCACCTGCCGCTGCTCGCCCTGGTCGTGCTGCTGCTGGCCGCCGCGGCGCTGGCCTGGCGCCTGCTGGCGCCGCCCGCGACAGCGGCCGACGCCGACCGGCCCTATGTGCTGGTCGTGCCCTTCGACGTCTCCGGCGACGCGGCCGAAACCTGGCAGCCCTTTGCCGACCAGGCCACGCGCGAAGTGATCCGCAACCTGCGCAAGGTCTCGGGCTTGCGCGTCGTGCCGGTGACTTCGGCCTTCACATTCAAAGGCAAGAAGTCGCGCGAGTACATCCGGGCCCAGCTGCCCGAGGTGCGCTACGTGCTCGGCGGCGTGGTGAGCGTCGCGCCCGACAACACGCTGCGCATCACGGCGGAGCTGGAGGACCTGCACAAGGGCGGGGTGGTCTGGGAACACGACTACACGGGCCGCACCGACGACACGAACCTCTTCACCATGCAGTCGGACATCGCCAGTGCCGTGTCCCAATCGCTGAAAGTCGCCGTCCTCGACGACGAGTTGCGTGCCCTGGGCGAGCTGCCCACCGCCAACCTCAAGGCCTACGAGTTGTACGTGGCGGGGCGCTACCAGCTGGAGCTGGTCAGCCACGAGTCGCTGCCGAAGGCGATCGCGCTCTTCGACCGGGCCATCGCGCTGGACCCGAAGTTCTTCGACGCCTACATCGCCCGCAGCGATGCCTACCGCCAGTTGTTCGCCTACTTCGAGCCGCCGGTCAACATGCTGCAGGCCGTGATCGACTCGATCGCCGCGGCCCGCGAGTTGCGCCCCGATTCCGCCGAGGCCTGGTCGTCGCTGGGCCTGACCTATGTGATGGCCTGGCGCTGGAAAGATGCCTGGACGGCGCTCAACGCAGCCAGGCGGCGCGACCCGACGCTGGCCCAGACCGAACTGGGTTTCGCGCTGTACTACTCGGGCCTGGGCGAAGCGGACAAGGTCAAGCGTGCGCTCGCGGCCGCCAACCGCCTGGACCCGCTGAACGCGGAAATGGCGGACTGGGGCAACTGGGCCCTGATCATGGTCGGCGAGCGCGACGCGGCGCGGGTCTGGGTCGAGCAGAAGATGCGCCAGCACCCGGACATCGGGCTCGTGTTCTCGGGCGCTGGCGTTGGCGCTTCCATCGGCGGGGACCATCAACGGGCCGTCAAGCTCGCCGAGCGGGGTGCGGAACTGGACGGCTCGCCCGTCGCGCTGATCATGCTGGCCCAGGCCTACGGCTACGCGGGC
>JANOVJ010000065.1:0-12590 GCA_031417295.1 bacterium
CCGGCGATATCGGGCGCGGTGCCGTGGGCGGGCTGGAACAGCGCGTACTGGTCGCCGATGTCGGCCGAAGGCGCCATGCCCATGCCGCCGGCGAGCGCGGCGATGAGGTCCGACAAAATGTCGCCGAACATGTTCTCGGTCACGAGCACGTCGTAGGCCCAGGGCTTCATCACCAGGTTCAGCGCCATCGCGTCGACATAGGCGTGGTCGGTCGCGATGTCGGGGAAGGCGAGCGCGCGTTCCTCGAAAACCTGGCGCCAGAAGGCCATCGACAGGAACACGTTGGCCTTGTCGACGTTGGTCACGTGGCCGGGCTTGCCCTGCGTCTTGCGGCTGCGCGCGAGCTTCAATGCGAAGTCGCAGACGCGGGCGGTGCCGCTGCGGCTGATCTTCATCGTGTCGTAGACGGCCTGCTCGTCGCCAGCGCCTTCGCTGACGCCACGGCCGCGCGCGTAGAACAGACCTTCGGTGCTCTCGCGCACGAGCACGAGGTCGATCCCGGCCGCGCGGGGGTGGGCCAGTGGGCCGGGCAGGCCGGCGAAGCTGCGGATCGGCCGCACCCCGGCATACAGGTCGAGCGCGAAGCGGATGTCGAGCTGCGGAATGATCTCGGTGCCGTCGGCCCCGCGCACATGGGGCAGGCCCATCGCGCCGAACAGGATCGCGTCGGCGGCGCGGCAGGCGGCCAGCGTGGCAGCCGGCAGCGCGTCGCCGCAGTCGAGGTAGTGCTGCGCGCCGGCAGGGTGGCGCACGGTCTCGAAGCGGCGCCCGATGCGGCCCTGAAGCGCGTGCAGCACCTCGAGCGTGGCGGCCATCACTTCGCGGCCGATGCCGTCGCCGGGCAGTACCGCAATGGCGTACGAGGTTCTTGTCATGTTGCCTTCAGAGGTGCGCGAGCTTGTAGCGCTCGAAGAGTTCGACCAGCTCGCGGTTGGCCCGCTCGCGGTGCGCGCGTGTGACCCTTGCCGCGCCCTCGGCATCGCCGGCCAGAAAGCGCTCGACCATCTGCATGTGCTCCTTGGTCGAGTTGACGGGTTTGGGCCGCAGGCGCAGCGTGAACAGGCGGGCGCGGTGGGCGCGGTCCCAGTAGTTCAGCACCGTGGCCTGGAGCTGGCGGTTGCCGGCCAGCTCCAGCAAGCCGGCGTGAAACCGTTCATCGGCGGCGGCCCAGGCATCGAGGTCATTGGCCTTGAGCGCCTTGTCCATCGCCTTCGTCGCATCGACCAGCGGCTTGAGCTCGGCGGCGCTCGGCTTGCGCTGGGCCAGCAGCTCGGCGGCCATGCATTCGAGCGCGGTCAAGATCTGGTAAATCTCGCGCATGTCGGCCGGCGAGACCGGCAGCACGCGCATGCCGTGGCGCGGGATCACCTCGACCAGGCCCTCGTTGCGCAGCCGCGCCAGCGCCTCGCGCACCGGCGTGCGGCTCATGCCGAGGGCGAGCGCCACTTCCTGCTCCAGCGCGCGGTGGCCGGGTGGCCAGGCGTTGTCGAGGATGCGGCGGCGGATCTGCTCATAGGCGGCATCGACCAGCGACAGCGCGGGCGTTGTTGATGTGGCAGCGGTCATGGGAAGGTCCAGTGCGTCGGCGCCACACCCGCCACCGGCAAGCGCAGCGTGGCGAGGCGGTCGCCGAGCAGGCAGCCGAGCACCGCGCTGCGGCGGTCGGCGCCCGAGAAGGCGATGCTCGAGATGTTGCGCAGCGTGCGCGCCGGGTTGCTGTCGAGGTGCGGGCGGTCCATCTGGCCGGCGTCGTAGGCGGCCTCGATCCAGGCCAGATGATCGGCATCGGCGTCTTCCAGCCACAGCGTCTGCGCGCCATCGGGCGCGATGCGGATCACGCGGTTGCTGACGATGCTGACGACCCAGGCGTGGCCCTCTTCGTCGAACGCCAGGCCGTCGGGAAAGGTGCCCGGGCCGAACTCGGTGACCACCTCCTTCGCGCCGAGCGAGCCGTCTTCGCGCAAGGCGAAGCGCGACAGGCGGCGGGCAAAGGTCTCGTTGACATAGAGCCAGCGGCCCGAGGGGTGCAGCGCAACTTCGTTGGTGTAGCCCAGGCCGCTGGCCACGATCGCCGCGCCGCGCTCATCGACGCGCACGATGAAGCCGTCGTTGCAACCGCGGCGGTAGCCGAGCGCACGCGGTTGCAGGCGCGTGCTCACCGTGACCCAGAAGCGGCCACGCGCATCCTCGACCACGAAGTTGGTTGGCGGCAGATCGACGCCGTCCACTGCCAGCAGCCAGGGCTCGACCCGGCCGTCGCGTTGCAGCCGGAACACGCCGCCGACATCGGCCCCGAGGTGGGTGACGAGAAAGCTGCCGTCGCGCAGCAAGGCAATGCCGTTGGGCTTGAGTGCCAGGCCGTCGGGCCCCGGGCCGGCGTACAGCGTCTGGCTGCCATCCGGGCGCAGGTGGGCGACGCCACCGCGCCAGTCGGCGCTGTAGAGATCGCCGGCCGCGGTGGCGAGCACGCACTCGGGGCGAACGAGGCCGGCGCCGATGAAGGCCAGCAGGGGCAGGGAATTCAATGCGTCCATTAACGTATACTTTAACGGATGCAGAACGGCGCGTCATGGGGGCCAACCCGGAGCCCGGTGCGGAAGCCCCTGAGCTGGCGCCACGCGGCCATTCGCTGCATCATCTCGGTTCCCCTGTTACGGCACGCCCTCCATGAAACACACCCTTCTCGCCAGCGCGCTCATCGGCGCCTCCACCCTCCTCCACGCCGCGGGCTTTCAGCTCAGCAGCCCCGACATCAAGGCCGGCAGCACGATCGACAAGAAGTTCGAATTCAGCGGCTTCGGTTGCAGCGGCGAGAACAAGTCACCCGCGCTGCAATGGCGCGGCGCGCCCGCCGGCACGAAGAGCTTTGCGGTGACGGTGTACGACCCTGACGCCCCCACCGGCGCGGGCTGGTGGCACTGGTCGGTCATCAACATCCCGGCCGACGTGACCGAGTTGAAGCCCGACGCCGGGGCCGTGGGCGGCGCCAACCTGCCCAAGGGCGCCAGCGCCGTGCGCATCGACTACGGCGTGGCCGGCTGGGGCGGCACCTGCCCGCCGCAGGGCGACAAGCCGCACCGCTATGTGTTCACGGTGTTCGCCCTCAAGACCGACAAGCTGGAGATTCCGGCCGATGCCACCGCCTCGCTGGCCGGCTTCATGATGAATGCCAACGCGCTCGGCAAGGCCAGCTTCACCGCGATGTACGGCCGCGCCAAGGCGAAGTAAGAAGTACCCGGCGCACGACTGCGCCATTTCGACAAGCACAGGAGAAGACGATGGGCCAGACGATCGAGTTCAAACGCCCTGACGGCCAGGCCGTTCAGGGCTATCTTGCCGAGGCCGCCGACCCGGTGGGTTCGGTGGTGGTGATCCAGGAATGGTGGGGCCTGAACGCGCAGATCCGCGGCGTGGCCGACCGCGCCGCGGCGGCCGGTTTCACCGCGCTGGTGCCCGACCTGTACCGCGGCAAGTCCACCGTGGAAGCCGAAGAAGCGAGCCACCTGATGACGGCGCTGAACTTTGGCGACGCGGCGGCGCAAGACGTGCGCGGCGCGGTGCAGTTTCTGAAGGCCCGCAACGCCGGCAGCGGCAAGGTCGGCGTCACCGGCTTCTGCATGGGCGGCGCACTCACCGTGCTGAGCGCGACGCTGGTGCCCGAGGCCGACGCCGCCGTCATCTGGTACGGCCTGCCGCCGCTGGAGTACGTGGACGCATCGAAGATCACGCTGCCGTTGATGGCGCACTGGGCGACGCAGGACAAGGTGTTCGCCCTCGCCAGCGTCGACGCGCTCGAGCTGAAGCTGCGCGAGGCCGGCGTGCGCTACGAGCCGCACCGCTACCTTGCCGGCCATGGCTTCGCGAACGAAACGGCGCACGGGCCGGGGCGCATCGAGGTCACGCAGTACGACGCGGCCTGGGCGCAGATGGCGTGGGACCGCACGATGCGCTTCTTCGGCACGCACCTGGGCTGAGCGCGCGGGCTTGTCCGGCGCGGCCGCAGCAAGCCCGCCAACGGCCCCTACCATTGGGCCTCGTGATCCTGGCCTCCCTGCTCCCCTACCGCAACTTCCTGCGCTTCTGGTGGGCTCGCGTGGCCGGCACCTGCGCCAGCCAGATGCTGATGGTGGCGGTGGGCTGGCAGATGTACGACCTGACGCATTCGGCGTGGGACCTCGGCCTGGTCGGGCTGCTGCAATTCGTGCCGTCGCTGGCGCTGGTGCTCTTGGCTGGCGACGTGGTCGATCGCCATCACCGCGCGCGCATCGCCGCGGGCTGCGTGGCCGTGCAGGCCCTGGTCGCGCTGGTGCTTGCCGCAGCACCCGCGCTGCGGCTGGGCGCCGAGTCATCACCCCTGGCCGGCATGTCGCAGCGCGGGCTGCTGCTCAGCCTGTCGGTCGTGCTCGGCGCCGTCAAGGCGTTCCAGATGCCGGCCCAGCAGGCGCTGGTACCGCTGCTGGTGCCGCCGGCCGACCTGCCCCGCGCGCTGGCCTTCAGCTCGGGCGGCATGCAACTGGCCATCATCGCCGGCCCGGCCCTCGGCGGCCTGCTCTACGTGGCCGGCGCGGCGACCGTGTACGCCAGTTGCGCCGCGCTGTTCGCCGTCGCCACCGCGCTGTTCCTCGCGGTGCGCCACCCGAACCCGCCGCCGCGTGAACGGCCGAGCATGCGCACGCTGTTTGCCGGCGTGAACTACGTGCGCGGCAACCCGGTCGTGCTCGGCGCCGTCTCGCTCGACTTGTTCGCCGTGCTGCTGGGCGGCGCCACGGCGCTGCTGCCGATGTTCGCGCGCGACCTGCTGCACGTCGGCCCCTGGGGCCTGGGCCTGCTGCGCGGCGCACCGGCCTTGGGCGCGCTGACGCTGTCGCTCGTGCTGGCGCGCTGGCCCATCGAACGCCGCGCCGGGCCGAAGCTGCTGTGGGCAGTGGCCCTCTTCGGCCTGGCCACGGGTGTGTTCGCGCTGTCCACGTCGCTCTGGCTGTCGATGGCCGCGCTTGCTGTCAGCGGCGCGGCCGACATGGTCAGCGTGGTGGTCCGCCAGTCGCTGGTGCAACTGGAAACGCCAGACGCGATGCGCGGCCGCGTCAGCGCCGTCAACTCGGTGTTCATCGGCGCGTCGAACCAGCTCGGCGAGTTCGAGTCGGGCGCCACGGCGGCGTGGCTGGGGCCGGTGGCTTCGGTGCTGCTGGGCGGGGTGGGGTCGATCGCGGTGGCGGGGCTGTGGTGGCGGTTGTTTCCGCAGTTGGCGCGGCGGGATCGGTTGGTAAGCCTTAAGGGGTGAAGCGCGTTCGGGTGGTCAACGTCTGGAAACCCGGGGGTGCGTAGCCGACCTGCCGGGCGCGTCAGGCCCACGGTGTGGCGAGTCATCAACAAATTTGGGGATGCCGTTCGGCGGCTTGACCCTTAGCATGGGTCGAAGAGTCCGGGCGTTTCGCCCCGGCCGGATTGCCGAATCGCAAGCGGAGGTCTCATGAAGCTTTCAAATTTTCGCACGGGTGCGGCACTGATCGTGCTGTTCTGTTTGGTGGCCGGGAGCCAGGCGCAAGAGCGTGGCAAGGGCGACAAGTTCGTCGACAACTTCCTGTTGCTGAAGGTTCTTCAGCTTCAAAAGCTACTGCCAGCGCTCTCGTCAAAAGAGTGCAAAGCCGACGAGCTGTCACCCTGCATCATCGAAATGAAAATAATCGAAGTGGGCGGGCGCAAGTACTGTCTCGCGGTGGCGCCAGACGTCTCCGTAAAGACAAGTGCCCTGGGCAGCAGCCTCAACAAGAAGAGCGTGCGCTGGAAGCTCAGCCAGCCAGACCTCGACAGCAAGCCATTGGTGTTCGACCCCGATTCGGGGATCTTGATCACCTACGACCCTGAAGGCCAGGTCAACAAGCACGGTGACTACGGCGATGGCAGCGGAAGCGGGAGCGCGACCGCCGACTCGTACCACATCAAGACGAAGCGCAACAAGGACACGGCGAGCGCCACCTACCTGCCGATCATTCTCTGGGGAAAGCCCGGCGAAGAGGAGCTGTGTGCCGCCATCGATCCGAAGATCGTGAACGTGCACTGAGCGGGTGGTGGCTGCTTTCGCGCCCGATGCCGTCAGCCAGCCAGCAGGGTTGCCACGCTCTGAATCCGCCGTCGCAGTTCCGACTCGGCACCGCACGCCAACTCGTCCGCAACGCCCTGCGCCATGGCGTGAGTCTGTCGTGCCAGGTCCGCGCTCCCGGCGAGCCACTCAACTTCGGCGCGGTCGCAGGTCAGCACGGCCAGGCTCAACCGGTCGGCGAGTGAGCGCAGCGCCTGCTCGCCGAGGTCGAGCGTGGCCCGGGCCTCGGCCAGCCGCCCCTGCCGCGCTTGGGTGACGGCCAGGTAGCCTCGGAACTGGCCCTCGGAGCGCCGGTCCGCCGCCCGCGCCGCGGCATCGACCGCAGCGGACATTTGCTGCTCGGCCTCCGCCAGCCGCCCTTCCAGCGTCAGCAAGATGCCGAGGTTGCAGGCCACCGTGTACTCCAGCCGAACGTTGCCGGCGCTGCGGGCCAGCTCCCGCGCCTGGTCGAGTCGCACGCGCGCCTCGGCATGGTGGCCCTGCTCGAGCAACAGCAGGCCCAGGTTGCTGGCGGCGTTGCCTTGCCAGCGACGGTCACCTACTTCCGCGGCGACATCCAGCGCTTGCTCGTAGTGCCGACGTGCGGCGTCGAGTTCGCCCAGGTCGTGGTGCAGGCCGCCCAGGTTGCCCAGCAGACCGCCTTCCATCTGCCGATCGCCCATGGCCCGTGCCATGTCAAGCGCCTCTGCATAAAATTGTCGCGCCTCGGCCACCTTGGATTGATGGTCCATCAGCCGGCCCAGGGCGTTCAGCGCGTTGGCCCGCAACCACTGATGCCTAACCGCAACGGCGTGCCGCAGGGCGCGTTCGAGGTGGTCCTGCGCCGTGGCCAGTTTGCCTTCGAGCGTCAGTTGGCTACCGAGCGCGAGCAGCAGCCGGGCCGAGGCCTCGCAGGGCGTGGCCTCGGCCGTGCTGTCGAGGCCCAGCCGAAAGTGTTCGCGCGCGGGGTCGACCTCGCCCAGCATGTCAAGCGCAGTGCCCCACACCCAATGGACCAGGCCAGCTTCGGTTGCGGTCAAGCCCGTCATCGCTGCCACACGCGCTGCCAGGTCCACGGCAGCGCGATAGGGGCCGGTGAGCCGCAGCGCGACCCAGCCATTGACCAGGCAACGGCTTGCCGACGCCGCGTCGCCGGCTTCGCAGGCGGCCCTGCAGGCGGTGATCAGGTTGTCGAGATCGGCGCAGCGCTGTGCGACGGCGGCCTGTTCGCTCAGCCCGGCGAAATGGCGCCAATGGCGAGCCCGCAGCGAGGCCATGTCGGCAGCGGCGCCACGGTCGGTTTGGTGGCGCAGCTCAGCGTAGTCGCGCACGCTTTCCAGCAAGCCGAAGCGGTAGCCGTCGAGCTGACGCACCAGGCTCTTGTCGACCAGCGAGCCGAGGAGGTCGATGCCGGCTCTGGCATCCGGCACCTCGACGACTGCTTCCACCGCATCGATTCCGAAGCTGCCCTGGAACACGGCCAGTTGCGACAGCACCGACCGTTCGGTCGTGTCCAGCAGGTCCCACGACCAGTCGAGGGTTGCGCGCAGCGTGGCCTGGCGGTCGGGACGGCCGCCGCGCGAGAGCAGCAGATCGAAGCGCCGGTGCATGCGCTGCAGCAGCATCGGCGGGGGCATCACGCGCACGCGGGCGGCCGCCAGTTCGATCGCCAAGGGCAGGCCGTCGAGCGTCTTCGCGAGTTGGTCCACCGCCGCGCGTTCCACCGCGTTCGGCGCGAAATCCTGGTGCGCCGACTTGGCCCGACGCAAAAAGAGTTCCACCGCGTCAGAGCTGTCGAGCGGCGGCAGCGCGAAGACGATTTCTCCGGCAATGCCTAGGACCTCGCGCGTGGTCACGAGAAAACGCGCTTGCGGTGCGCGGTCCAGCCACGCGCCCAGCGTTTGTTCGGCGTGGCGGGCCACCTGCTCGAAGTTGTCGAGGATCACCAGGCAATGGCCTCGGCCTGCGATGGCCTCGGCGATCTGCGCGACAGGCTCGTCCCGGCCAAGCTGCAGGCCGAGGCCCTGCGCGACGGCGAAGTGGATGCCGTCCAGCCCGCGTGCGGACGACAGGTCACAGAACCAGGCACCGCCGGGAAATTCGCCCAGCCAGGCGCGCGCGAAGCGGGTCGCCAGCCGCGTCTTGCCGGTGCCGCCGATGCCCAGAACGGAGATCAGCCGCGCACCGCCTTCAAGCAAACGCGCCAACTCGTGCAGCGCGGCGCGCCGCCCGATGAAGTCGTCTCGCTCTGCGGGCACGGTGTTCGCGATATTGCGCGCAGGCATCCAGGTGTCGTCGCTGAGCACGACGCGGCAGGCCTTCGCGGCGTCGGCCGGCGCCTGGAACGCACCGGCCGGTTCGATCACCTCGAACAGCTCGACCGGCTCGGCGATGCCCTTCAACCGCCAGTGGCCGTGCGATTTCGCCTGGGCTGCTTCGACGCCGCAGTCGCTCAAGGCATCGGCACTCAGCAGGGTCTGGCCACCCAGCGCAGCCGACATGATCCGGGCCGCCGTCGCCACCGCGAGGCCGTTGACTTCCCAGGGCTTGGCACCGCGAGCGACATCGTCGGCCGCGTTGGCCCGCACGGTGACAGGGCCGGTGTGGATGCCGACACGCGCGCGAATGGGAAGCTCGTGTTCGGCCAGGGCGCGATGAAAAGCAAGCGCGTACCCAAGCGCGTCCTTGGTGCTGTCGAACAGCAGCAGCATGCCGTCGGACTTGTCGATCTCGCGACCATGCCAGGCGGCAAGCAGGTCACGCGCCGCGCGGTCATGGGTCGCCCATACCGCAGCCATTGCGGCATCACCCAGAACTTCGGCGATGCGCGTGCTGTCGACGACATCGGTCAGGAGAAGCGCATGCACTGTGACCCTCGAATCACCCTTGTAGTGCACGCATGATCGGCGACCGGCCATCCTGCGGTCAACCCGGCTACCTGGCTACCCGATCGGCTACACCCGTTCCTTCACGGCCTTCGCTGCGCCGGCGAATCGAGAAACGCCGTCAACGCCGCCAGCCCGCGTTCAGCAGTTTCTTCCTGCGGCAAGTGCCCAACGCCAGGCAACGCAACCAGCGTGACGTTCGCAATGGTCTTCAAGTACTCCGCCGAATTGCTGAACGGAATCATCGCGTCCTGCTCGCCCCACAGCAGCAGCGTCGGGGCCTGAATGCGGCGCAGCCAGGGCACGGGATCGACCAGCGTGGTTTGTTCCATCCGCGCGATCAGGGCGTCGCGCGAACCAGGGCCGAGCATCAGGTCGTGGTAGCGCGTGGTCATCTCGTCGGTCAGCGTGTTCGGGTCGGCATAGGCCGGCGCCAAGCTCATGCGCAGCAAGGGCTTGGGCAGCATGTAGCGCATCAGCTCCACGGCCACCGGTACGTCGGGCTTCTTGCCGTACTCGAAGCCCGGGCTCGCAAAGCCGTCCGGTGCAATCAACACCAGCTTGTCGACCCGCTCGGGGTGGTGCGCGGCGAAGGTCCACGCGATGCGGCCGCCGATTGAGTGGCCGACCACGCTGGCGCGCGCCAGGCCGCGCTGGTCCATCAACGCGAGCAGCAGTTGCATCGTGCGCGCGTCGGTGTAGTCGCCGCTGGTGTCGGGCGGGCTCAGGCCGCTGCCGGGCAGGTCGAGGCGGATCACGCGGTGGTTGGCGGCGGCCAGCCCCTGCGCCCAGGCTTCCCAGGTGTGCAGGCTCGCGCCGAAGCCGTGCAACAGGATCACGGCGGGCGCATCCTTCGGGCCGCTGTCGCGGACGTGAAGCACGGTGCCGGCAACAGTGACCAGATCGCCCGGTGCAGCGAGGTAGCGGGCTTCGAGCGCGGCGCGGCTCTTGTCCGGTGTCCAGAGCCAGAACGAGACCAGCGCCAGGACGACTGCGACAGTGCCGGTGACTGCTGCGAGCTTCAAGCGCGCCGGATCGCTCGTTTGGCGGAAGGGGCAGAAGGGGCGGCAGGGGCGGCCATGCGCGGCGCCGCGATGAGATCGATGAACCGGTCGTGGCTGCCCTTGCCCAGCCGTCCCGCAATCGCGATCGACGGCGGCGCGGCCAGCATCGCCTGGAATGCATCGCGCACCTGGTCCGCCGTCACGGCTTCCACCCGCGCCTTCAGCTCGGCACGCGAACGCAGGCGGCCATGCACGAACAAGCTCTGCGCCGCGTCTTCGAGCCGCCGCATCGGCCGCTCCTGCGCGCGCACGCTGCGCACGGCGATCTGGTTGCGGGCTCGCTCCAGGCCCACCGGGTCGATGCGGTCGGCATGCGCCAGCAGCAGCCGCGCGACTTCGGCCAGCAGTTCATCGACATGCTGCGGCGTGGTCGAAGCCTCGATCGTGAACTGCCCCGTTGCCGCCATCACGTCGGCCGAACAGGCCGCGTAGTAGACGAGCGGGCGGCGCTCGCGGATCGCATCCATCAGTGGCGAGCTCATGCCCTCGCCGAACAGCGCGGCGGCGACGACGCTGGCGTCGTACGCCTCGACGAGCGCCGGGATCGGGAAGCCGAGCACCACATGCGTTTGGCTGCAGCCCGGCTGGCGGCGCGACCTGGCGCCGCCCAGATAGGCCGGCGCCTCGACCCGGTTCTCGTGGCCCTGCGGCATCGCGCCGAACGCTGCCTGCGCGCCTTTCACCACCGCATCCGGGTCGATGTTGCCGGCCACGCCGACCACGATGTTCGCGCCCGAGTACTGCCGCGTCACATAGCCGAGCAGCTCGTCGCGCGTGAAGCGCTCGATGTTGCGCCGCTTGCCGATCACCGGCTGGGCCATCGCGTGCGCGCCGTAGCACGCGGTGTCGTACAGCTTGTAGGCGGTGGAGAGCGCGTCGTCTTCGTCCTCGGTCACCTCGTGCAGGATCACCTGGCGCTCGCGTTCTAGTTCGGCCTCGGGAAAGCTGCTGTGGCAGACGATGTCGCCGAGCATCCGCACGAACTCGCCCGCGTGCCGCGCGAGGCCGCGCATGTGGAACGCGGTGTGGTCCTTGTCGGTGTGGGCGTTGACATCGGCGCCCAGGCGTTCGGCGTCGAGGTTGATGCGCTGGCAGTCGCGCTCGTGCGTGCCCTTGAACGCCATGTGCTCGACGACATGACTGATGCCGTTCAGGCGCGGGCTTTCGTACAGACTGCCGGTGCGCACGAACACGCTGACCGACGCGCTCTCCAGGTGCGGCAGGCGCATCGCGACGACGCGCACGCCATTGGCCAGCGTGGCTGTCGAGGTGTCGGCGTCAAGAGCGGGGGCTGTCATTCGAGCGGTCGTTGGCTGGGGGGACGCGATCTTACTCACCCGCTCCAGGCCCGCTCCAGGCCACTTGCGCCGTCCCCTGCGCCGCCCCTTGCGCCACCACCCGGTTGCGTCCCGCCGCCTTGGCCCGGTACAACGCCGCGTCGGCATGGGCCAGCACGCGCGGCAGCTCGGCCTTATCGCCGCTCCACTCGGCGATGCCGATGCTGACCGACAGCGCGATCGTCTCGCCGCCATGCAGCAGCGGGCGCGACGCCAGTTGCTCGCGCAACCGTTCGGCGACAGGATGTGCCTGCACCAGCGGCAGGCCGGGCAGCAGCAGCAGGAACTCCTCGCCGCCGTAGCGGCCAAGGCGATCGACCTCGCGCAGGTCGCCGCGCAGCAGCCCCGCGGCATGCTTGAGCGCCAGGTCGCCCACCGCATGGCCGTGGCGGTCGTTGATGGCCTTGAAGTGGTCGATGTCCAGCATCATCACAGCGAACACCTCGCCGCTGCGCAGGCTGCGCTGCATCTGCGCCGCCAGTGCTTCCTCGATCGCGCGCCGGTTGAGCATGCCGGTCAGGCCGTCGTGGCGCGACAGGCGGTGCAGGTTAGTGACCAGCCGGGCCGTCACCAGCGCCATCAGCATCGCGTGCAGCATGAGCACCAGCACCACGTAGCTCAGCGCCGAGCCGACGTTGAGCGCGCTGTGGGTTTGCATCTCGGCCAGCACCGAATCGGGCGCCAGCAGAGCGCGCAGCGAGCGGCTGGCAAAGGCCATCGCACCGAGCAGCACCGGCAGCGTCAGCAGCAGCGGAACGCGCAAGTGCAGGTCGTCGCGGCCGTGGCGGTACAGGTCGCGCGCAGTGCCAAAGTAGATGCAGGCCAGCACGCCGAAGTTGACCACCGCATGCACCGGCTGCAGTGTCGGCTGCTCGGCAAGCGTGCCAACGGCCACCACCAGCGCCAACAGCGCCAGCGGCAGCCATGGCGCCTGCGCCCGGCCGATGTAGGCGCGGATGCCGCGCTGCAGCGCCATCGCCGCCAGCACGCCGCAGACCACCCCGATCAGCGGCGGCGATTGGAGCTGCATCGCCAGCACCACCCAGGTGACCGAGCTGAGCGCCGCCCAGGCCGACCAGTACAGCGCCGCCCGCCGCGCCTCGGCCACGGCCCAGGCGCCGAGTGCCCAGACCACGGCGGCCACGGCCTGGATCACGGCCACCATCAGGAACGACACTTCGGTGGCAGAAAACGACGACAACCCCATTCGCAAACCACCCCAAAC
>JANOVJ010000066.1:0-11555 GCA_031417295.1 bacterium
TTCGGGTCGGCGCTGGCGTAGCCGTACTCGAAGCCGAGCACGGCTTCTTCCGACAGCAGCGAGTCGATCACGACGAACGGCGCCTGCCCGTCGGCCACGTGCTGCAGCGGCGTGTAGGTGCCTTCGTCCCAGCGCTCGCGGTTCTGGTCGTGCAGCACCGAATGGCGGTGGGTGAAGGTGCCGCGCCCGCAATCTTCGCCCGACAGGCGCACCGCGTAGCCGCTGGCCACGAGCGAGGCGAACGCGAGGTGCTCGCCCATGCCCCAGTCCATGTTGATCTCGCCGCGGCCCATCGCGGCGCGATCGGCGAGCACCTTTTCCACCAGCGAGTGGGCCTTGAAGGCTTTCGGCAGCGTGGTGATGCGCTCGGCCAGACGCTTGATCTCGCTCAACGGCAGCGCAGTGTCGGCCGAGTCGGTCCACTTGCGGTTCAGGAACGGCGCCCAGTCGACCGCGTACTTGCTCTTGTAGTTGGTGAGCACCGGGTCGTAGGTGTTCTTGCCCTGGTCCATCGCGGCGCGGAAGGCCTTGACCATCGCGTCCGGGCCATCGGCGGGCAGCACGCCCTGGGCCACCAGCTTCTCGCCGTAGAGCCGGCGTGTTCCCGGGTGCTGGGCGATCTTCTTGTACATCAGCGGCTGCGTCAGCGCCGGCGTGTCCTGCTCGTTGTGGCCGAGCTTGCGAAAGCAGACGATGTCGACCACCACGTCTTTGTTGAAGTCCTGCCGGTAGTCGAGCGCCATCTGGCTGGCCAGGATCACCGCCTCGGGGTCGTCGCCGTTGACGTGCAGCACCGGCGCTTCGATCATCTTCACCACGTCGGTGCAGTACAGCGTGGAACGTGAATCGCGCGGGTCGCTGGTGGTGAAGCCGATCTGGTTGTTGATGACCACATGCACCGTGCCGCCGGTGTAGTAGCCGCGCGTCTGGGCCAGCGCCAGGGTTTCCATCACCACGCCCTGGCCGGCGAAGGCGGCGTCGCCGTGGACGATGATCGGCAGCACCGAATCGCCTTGCTTGTCGCCGCGCCGGTCCAGCCGCGCCTTGACCGACCCTTCGACCACCGGGTTCACGATTTCCAGGTGCGACGGGTTGAACGCCAGGCTCAGGTGCACCGGGCCGCCCGGCGTCGTCACGTCGCTGGAGAAGCCCTGGTGGTACTTCACGTCACCCGAGGGCAGCTCTTCCGGCGCGGTGTGGTCGAACTCCTGGAACAGGCCGGCAGGGCTCTTGCACAAGGTGTTCACGAGCACATTCAGCCGCCCGCGGTGGGCCATGCCAATCACGATTTCCTGCACGCCCTTTTCACCGGCCCGCTGCACCAGCTCGTCCATCGAGGCGATGAAGCTTTCGCCGCCTTCTAGCGAGAAGCGCTTCTGGCCGACGTACTTGGTGTGCAGGTAGCGCTCCAGGCCTTCTGCGGCGGTGAGGCGTTCGAGGATGTGCAGCTTTTGCTCGGCGGTGAAGTTCGGCTTCGACCGGTTCGTCTCCAGGCGTTGCTGCCACCAGCGCTTTTCGGCCGGCGCGGTGATGTGCATGTATTCGACGCCGATCGAGCCGCAGTAGGTTTCGCGCAGCGCCTGCACGATCTGGCGCAGCGTCATGTTCTCGGCGGTCGAGAAGTAGGTGTTGCTGGCGCTGAACGAGATGTCCATGTCGGACTCGCTCAGGTCGTAGAACGCCGGCTCCAGTTCCGGGATCTTCGGCCGCTCTTGCCGTTGCAACGGGTCGAGGTTGGCCCAGCGCGAGCCGAGGAAGCGGTAGGCTGCGATCAGCGACTGCACGTGAACCTGCTTGCGCGCCACCGCCAGGTCGGCGCTGCTGGCCTTGTTGCCGAAGGCGTTGGCCTTGGCGCGCTGGGCGAACGACTCGACCACTGGCGCATGGGCCACGTCGCGTGCGGTGCTGCCGTCGGCGGCGGGCACGTTCTGCAGCGCGTCGAAGTAGGCACGCCAACTCTCGCTCACCGAGCCGGGGTTGTCGAGGTAGGCCTCGTACATCTCTTCGACATAGGGCGCGTTGCCCCCGAACAGGTACGAGTTCGACCGTGTCTGCTGCATCATTTCGCTCACCTTTCGCACCGGTTTCCGGCGCATCGATGGGTTGAGAACCTTCCGCCTCGCGACTGCGCCGTTCGGCGGACCAGCGGCGCCCAGCGGCGTCTGCAATCCGGGGCGCAATTTACCACCGTTGCGACAGGCCACCGCTTCAAGCTCGGGGCTCGGGTCCGACCCGAGGCCGAAAGCGGGCGTTGTTGACTACGATCGGGCATCCCCCCTGGCCTGGAGCCGCCCCCCATGAAGATCAACACCCTCGTTGCCGCCCTGTCGCTCACAGCCTGCCTCGCCGCCGGCACCGCTGGCGCGGCCACGCTGCGCTGGGCGGCGCAGAACGACATCCTGACGCTGGACCCGCACTCGCAAAACCACGCCACGACCAACGCAATCCTGATGCACGCCTACGAAGGCCTGACGCGCTACAACAAGGAGTACCAGGTCGAGCCGGCGCTGGCCACCAAGTGGACTTACATCACGCCAACGCAGGTGCGCTTCGAATTGCGCAAGGGCGTCAAGTTCCAGGACGGTTCGCCGTTCACCGCCGACGACGTGATCTTCTCCTTCGGCCGCATCAAGCAGCCGCAAGGCACGATGCAGATCTACGTTACCGGCATCAGCGAAATCCGCAAGATCGACGACCACACGATCGACGTGATGCTGTCGTCGCCGAGCCCGATCCTGCTGCGCAACATCATCGATTTCCGGATCATGAGCAAGGCCTGGGCCGAGAAAAACAAGACCACCGGCACCCAGGACTACAAGGCCAAGGAAGACAACTACGCTTCGCGCAATGTGAACGGCACCGGGCCGTTCAAGATCACCGGCTGGCAGCCCGACCAGCGGATCACGATGGCGATCAGCAACGACTGGTGGGACAAGCACGAGGGCAACGTGACCGAGGTGATCTACACCCCGATCAAGTCCGACCCGACGCGGGTGGCCGCGCTGCTCTCGGGCGACGTCGACATGCTGACCGACCTGCCGACACAGGACGTGGCCCGGCTGCGCAGCGAGGCCAAACTGAAGGTGGTCGACGGGCCCGAGGTGCGCACCATCTTCATCGCGCTCGACCAGGGCAGCGAGGAGCTGAAGTTCTCCGACGTGAAGGGCAAGAACCCGTTCAAGGACAAGCGGGTGCGCGAGGCGCTGAACCTCGCCATCGACCGCGAAACCATCAAGCGCACCACCATGCGCGGCCTCTCGATTCCGGCCGGCATCATGGTCGCGCCGGGCGTCAACGGCAATACGCCCGATATCGACGTGGCGCTCAAGCCCGACCCCGAGCGCGCGAAGAAGCTGCTCGCCGACGCCGGCTACCCGAACGGCTTCGAGACCCAGCTGAACTGCCCCAACAACCGCTATGTGAACGACGAGGAGATCTGCCAGGCGGTGGTGTCGATGTGGGCGCGCATCGGCGTCAAGGCACGGCTCTCGGCCGAAGGCATGTCGACCTTCATCGTCAAGGTGCAGAACTTCGACACCTCGGCCTACCTGCTGGGCTGGGGCGTGGCGACGTACGACGCGCAGTACGCGATCCAGTCACTGGTGCGCACCCGCACCACCGGCGCCGACGGCAACTTCAACTTCGCCAAGGTCAGCAACGAGCGGGTCGATCAACTGACTGATGCGATGAAGAGCGAGACCGACGTCGCCAAGCGCAACGCGATGATCCGCGAGGCGCTGTTGGTCACGCGCGACGAGTACCTCTACGTGCCCCTGCACCACCAGATGCGGCCCTGGGCGATGAAGCAGGGCGTGACCACGGTGCACCGCTCCGACGACCGGCCGGAGGCGCGGTTCACGTCGGTGAAGTAGGCAGAGCGTTCTTGCAGGCTCGCCCGGCCTGCATGATCAGGCGCAGACCGGCTTCGGGCTCGCTGAACATCGCGAGGTTGGCCGTCGGGTCGCCCTCGACGATCAGCAGGTCGGCCCACGCGCCGGGAACGAGCGAACCGATCTGCCCTTCCAGGCGCATCAGTCGGGCCGCGACCGAGGTCGCGCTCTGCAGGATCTCGATTGGCGTCTGGGCCGGCAGGCGGAGCGCGAACTCGCGGCTCTGGCGCGATTGCATGGCGCCCAACAGGTCGCTGCCGAGCGCGATCGGGATGCCTTCGGCACGGGCGATGCGGATCGCCTCGACCCCGCGGTCACGCACGCGCTGCAACTTGTCGAGCATCGAGGCCGACCAGCCGAGGCGCGTGCCCTCGTCGCCCAGCGCCTCGTAGGTGGCGAGCGTGGGCACGAGATAAGCCCCCGCCGCCTTCATCACGCGCGCTGAGGCCTCGTCGAGCAGGTTGCCGTGCTCGATCGAACGCACGCCGCTCTGCACCGCGCGGGTGATCGCGCGCGGCGAGTAGGCATGAGCCATCACGTACAGGTTCGCCGCGTCGGCCTCCTCGCAGATCGCGCGCA
Source organism: bacterium (assembly GCA_031417295.1). Classification (GTDB taxonomy): domain Bacteria; phylum Pseudomonadota; class Gammaproteobacteria; order Burkholderiales; family Burkholderiaceae_C; genus CAIKUF01. The sequence goes on from JANOVJ010000066.1 coordinate 4,470, forward strand.
GCTCCTCCAGCGAATACTGCGTGCCGTCGATCGGGTCGGTCGGGCTGGCGATGCCGCCGCCGGCCATCACCTTGATCTGGTTCGCGCCGTTGCGCACCTGCTCGCGCACCGCCTTGCGCACTTCGGCCACGCCGTCGGCAATCGCGCCGAAGATGCCCAGGCCGGCGCAGGTGCAGAAGATTTCCTTGGTGCCCTTGGGCCGGATGTCGGCGTGACCGCCGGTCTGTGTGATCGGATGACCCGCGATGAACATGCGTGGCCCGGCGAAGAGGCCGCGCGCCACCGCCTCCTGCAAGCCGAAGTCGGCCCCGGCCGCGTCGCGGATCGATGTGAAGCCGCGCTGCAGCATGGCTTCGAGCAGGCCCTTGCTTTGCGCCGTGATCAGCGACGGCGGTTGCATGGCCATCGCGAGCACGTCGTGCGACACCGCGGTAGCGTGGACGTGGGCGTCGATCAGCCCTGGCAGCACGGCGCGGCCGGCGGCGTCGATGATCTGTGCCGCATCGACCGTGATCGGCTCCTCGGTCACGAAGGCCACCCGCTCGCCTTCGATCACGATCGTCGTGTTCGGCCGCAACACCCCGCGCTCGCTGTCGAACAGCGTCGCGTTGACGATGGCCAGGCGCTTGCTCACGGCGGCCACTGCGTTCACAAGGCCACGCGTTCCCGCGCGGCCAGGTATTCGCGCTTCAGGCGGCCGATGAGTTCGGCCGCCGGCACCACTTCGCGCACCGCGCCGATGCCCTGCCCGCAGCCCCAGATGTCCTTCCACGCCTTGGTCGAGGCGCCGCCGAAGTTCATCTTGCTCGGATCGCTTTCGGGCAGGTTGTCGGGGTCGAGCCCAGCGGCGCGGATGGAAGGTTTCAGGTAGTTGCCGTGAACGCCGGTGAACAGGCTGCTGTAGACGATGTCGTCCGAGCTGCCGTCGACGATCGCCTGCTTGTAGCCATCGACCGCGCGCGCCTCCTCGGTCGCGATGACGGCCGAGCCGATGTAGGCGAAGTCGGCGCCCATCGCCTGCGCCGCCAGCACCGCGCCGCCGTTGGCGATGGCGCCGCTGAGCGCGATCGGGCCATCGAACCACTCGCGGATTTCCTGGATCAGCGCGAATGGGCTCTTCACGCCGGCGTGCCCGCCTGCGCCGGCCGCGACGGCGATCAGGCCATCGGCGCCCTTCTCGATCGCCTTCTTCGCGAAGAAGTTGTTGATGATGTCGTGCAGCACGACGCCGCCCCAGGCGTGCACGGCGTCGTTGATATCGGTCCGCGCGCCGAGCGACGAGATGACGATCGGCACCTTGTACTTCGCGCAGACCTGCATGTCGTGCTCAAGCCGGTCGTTGCTCTTGTGCACGATCTGGTTGATGGCGTACGGCGCCGCCGGCTTGTCGGGGTGGGCCTTGTTGTAAGCGGCCAGGGTTTCGGTGATCTCGGCCAACCATTCGTCGAGCTGTTCGGCCGGGCGGGCATTGAGCGAAGGCATCGAGCCGACGATGCCGGCCTTGCACTGCTCGATCACGAGCTTGGGGTTGCTGACGATGAACAGCGGCGCACCGATGATGGGCAGCGGCAGGTTGCGAAGGACGGGCGGCAAGGGCACAAGCAACTCCTGGAACGGCGGGGGTGAAGGGAGAGAGGGAAGAGAGGGGAGAGAAGCGATCAGAACGCTTCGAGCGCGAGCGCGGTGACGCTGTCGCCGCCCTCGACGATGCTGTCGCGAAGCCCCGGCACGCGGGCCAGGATGTGCTCGGCGTAGAAGCGCGCAGTGGTGATCTTGGCGGCCATGAAGGCGGCGTCCTCGCCCGCGGCGAGCCGGTCTTCGGCGACCATCAAGGCACGCGCGAGTTGCCAGCCGGCCATCAGGTTGCCGGCGAGCATCAGGTACGGCACCGAGCCGGCGAAGACCGCATTCGGGTGGGCCTTGGTGTTGCCGGCCACGAAGTCCACCACTTGCTCGAAGCTTTCGCGCGCAGCGCGCAGCCGTTTGAGCATCGCGCGCGCGGCGACGCTCTGCCGGTCCGACAACTGCGCCTCGGTGGTTGCAATCTGTTTCGCGATCGCCTTGGCAGTCTGGCCGCCGTCACGCGAAGTCTTGCGGCCGACCAGGTCGTTGGCCTGGATCGCGGTCGTGCCTTCGTAGATCGTCAAAATCTTCGCGTCGCGGTAGTACTGCGCCGCGCCGGTCTCCTCGATGAAGCCCATGCCGCCGTGCACCTGCACGCCGAGGTTGGTGACTTCCAGGCTCATCTCGGTGCTGTAGCCCTTGATCAGCGGCACCATGAATTCGTAGAAGGCCTGGTTCTGCTTGCGCACGTCGGCATCCGGGTGCGCGTGCGCCGCGTCGTAGGCGGCGGCGGACGTGAGCGCCATCGCGCGGCAGCCCTCGGTCAGCGCACGCATCGTCATCAGCATGCGCCGCACGTCGGGGTGGTGGATGATCGGCCCGCTGCCGGGCAGCGAGCCGTCGACCGGGCGCGATTGCACGCGGTCTTTCGCGAACTGTGCGGCCTTCTGGTAAGCCATTTCGGCAACTGCAATGCCCTGCACGCCGACCGCATAACGGGCCGCGTTCATCATGATGAACATGTACTCGAGGCCACGGTTTTCCTGGCCGATGAGTTGCCCCACCGCGCCACCATGGTCGCCGAACTGCAGCACTGCGGTCGGGCTGGCCTTGATGCCGAGCTTGTGTTCGATGCTGACGCAGTGCGCATCATTGCGCGCGCCCAGTGTTCCGTCGGCATTCACCATGAACTTCGGCACGATAAACAAGCTGATGCCTTTCACCCCCTCGGGCGCACCGACCACGCGCGCGAGCACCAGGTGGACGATGTTCTCGGCCATGTCGTGCTCGCCGTAGGTGATGAAGATCTTGGTGCCGAAGATCTTGTAGGTGCCGTCGGGTTGTGGCTCGGCGCGCGTGCGCACGGCCGCGAGGTCGCTGCCGGCCTGCGGCTCGGTCAGGTTCATCGTGCCGGTCCAGGTGCCCTCGACCATCTTCGGCAAGTAGGTGGCCTGCAACTCGGGCGAGCCGGCCGTGAGCAACGCTTCGATCGCGCCGTCAGTCAGCAGCGGGCAGAGCGCGAAGCTCATGTTGGCGCTGTTGATCATCTCGATGCAGGCCGCACCGATGGTCTTGGGCAGGCCCTGGCCGCCGAACTCGGCCGGATGCTGCAGGCCTTGCCAGCCGCCTGCGGCAAAGCCTTTGAAGGCTTCCTTGAAGCCGGGTGTGGTCGTGACCTGGCCGTCTTTCCAGGTCGAGGGCGCCTTGTCGCCTTCCCAGTTCAAGGGCGCCAGCACGCCCTCGCTGAACTTGGCCGACTCTTCCAGCACCGCCTGCGCGGTCTCGGTGCCAAAGTCCTCGAAGCCGGGGATCTTTGCCACTTCATCGAGCTGGGCCAGCTCGGTCATGCAGAACATCATGTCCTTGACGGGGGCGCGGTAGGTCATGGTGGTCTCCTGAATTCACAAAAAAATGGGCGCGACAACTTGCGTTGCGCGCCCCGGGTGGTCAGCGTGTCGTGCAGCGGGCTCGAATCAGCCGAGCGCCTGCACCAGTTCGGGCACCGCGGTGAACAGGTCGGCTTCCAGGCCGTAGTCGGCGACGCTGAAGATCGGCGCCTCGGGGTCCTTGTTGATCGCGACGATGACCTTCGAGTCCTTCATCCCGGCCAGGTGCTGGATCGCACCTGAGATGCCGGCCGCGATGTAGAGCTGCGGCGCGACGATCTTGCCGGTCTGGCCCACTTGCCAGTCGTTCGGCGCGTAACCCGCATCGACGGCGGCGCGGCTGGCGCCGAGCGCGGCGCCCAGCTTGTCGGCCAACGGCGTGAGCACGTCGTTGAACTTGTCGCTCGAACCGAGGGCGCGACCACCCGAGACGATGATCTTCGCGGCGGTGAGTTCGGGCCGGTCGTTGCGCGCGATCTCGCTGCCGATGAAGCTCGACGCGCCGCTGTCGGCCACGGCGCTGACGCTTTCCACAGCTGCACTGCCGCCGCTGGCTGCCGCCGGATCGAAGCCGGTGGTGCGCACCGTCAGCACCTTGGTCGGGTCGGTGGCCTGCACGGTGGCGATCGCGTTGCCGGCGTAGATCGGGCGCTCGAAGGTGTCGGCGCTCAACACCTTGGTGACGTCCGAGACCTGGCCCACGTCGAGGAACGCGGCCACGCGCGGGGCAAGGTTCTTGCCCGATGCGGTGGCCGGAAACAGCAGGTGGCTGTAGCCGCCGGCCAGTGCAACGACCTGCGCCGCCACAGGCTCGGCCAAGCTGTGCTCGAAGCTCGGCGCTTCGGCGTGCAAGACCTTGCTGACGCCGGCGATCTGCGCCGCGGCCTGCGCTGCGGCAGCGGCGTTGTGGCCGGCCACGAGCACATGCACCTCACCGCCGCAAGCCAGGGCTGCGGTGACGGTGTTGAGCGTGGCGCCCTTGATCGACTTGTTGTCGTGTTCGGCTATGACGAGTGCGGCCATGTCAGATCACCTTCGCTTCGTTCTTGAGTTTGGCCACCAGCGTGGCGACATCGGGCACCTTGATGCCGGCGCTGCGCTTGGGCGGCTCGCTGACCTTCAGGGTCTTGATGCGCGGTGTCACGTCCACGCCCAGGTCGGCGGGCTTGAAGACTTCGAGCGTCTTCTTCTTCGCCTTCATGATGTTGGGCAGGGTGACGTAGCGCGGCTCGTTCAGGCGCAGGTCGGTGGTGATCACAGCGGGCAGCTTGAGCTTCAGGGTCTCGGAGCCGCCGTCGACTTCACGGGTGACGCTGGCGAAGCCGTCGGCGACTTCGACCTTGCTGGCGAAGGTGGCCTGCGGCAGGTTGGCCAGCGCGGCCAGCATCTGCCCGGTCTGGTTGCAGTCGTCGTCGATGGCTTGCTTGCCGAGGATCACGAGGCCGGGCTGTTCCTTGTCGACCAGCGCTTTCAGCAGCTTGGCGACTGCCAGCGGCTGCAGCTCCTCAGCCGTCTCGACCAGGATCGCCCGGTCGGCGCCAATGGCCATCGCGGTGCGCAGCGTTTCCTGGCACTGCGTGATGCCGCACGAGACGGCGATCACTTCGGTCGCAATGCCCTTCTCCTTCAGCCGCATCGCCTCTTCGATCGCAATCTCGTCGAACGGGTTCATGCTCATCTTGACGTTGGCAATGTCCACGCCCGTGCCGTCACTCTTGACGCGCACCTTCACGTTGTAGTCAACCACCCGCTTCACGGGGACGAGGATTTTCATGGCGATGGGCTCCTGCGCAGGGCGGGTGTCATTGAAGATTGCGAAGCTCGATGATTCTAGTGTTCCGTCGCTGGGCCCCGTGGGCCCGGTCGAGTGGCGCCGGCCTCAGCGATCACAAAAAGAACGGTCGTGCTATTTTGCCACGCTTTCAGCTTGGGGCAGCGCGGCGGAGAGGAAGTCGATGAAGCTGCGCACTTTGGCCGTCAGGTATTTGCGGCTGGTGTAGGCGGCGAACAGCGTCAGCGGCGGTCCCTCGTAGCCGGGCAGCACCTGCACCAGATCGCCACGCTGAAGGTCGCCTTGCACCAGCCAGGCGGGCAGGTACGCGATGCCGATACCGGCATGCACCGCGTGGTAGCTGAGCGTCGTGTCGTCGGACTTCATCGTCGCCGTCAGCCGCACGGTCTGCTTGCCTGTGGGCCCGGTCACCTCGATGCCGTCGAGGTTCACATACGTCGGGAGGATCGCGCCCAGGCGTTCGACATCGGCCGGCGCCTTGGGCAATCCGTAGCGCTTCAGGTAGCCCGGCGTGGCGACGAGATGGAACTGCAAGGTGCACAGCGGCCGCACGATCAGGCTGGGCGACGGATCGCGCGTGACGCGCAACGCCAGGTCGTAGCCCTCCTCGACCAGATCGACCTTGCGGTTCTCAAGCCGGATGTCGACCATCACCTCAGGATGCTGCGCCTTGTAGGCGGCCAGCACCTCGGCGAAGCGCCGGTTCGCACACCACACCGGCGCGGTCAGCTTCAGCACGCCGCGCGGCGCCTGCTGGCTCAGGCCGATCGCCGCTTCGCCGGCCTGCAGCGAGTCGAGCGCGTCGCGGCATTGTTCGAGGTAGACCGTGCCCGCCTCGGTCAGGCTGAGGTGGCGGCTGGTCCGGTTCAACAGCCGCGCGCCGAGTTGGCGTTCGAGGTGCGCGACATGCTTGCTCGCCATCGCGGTGGAGAGGTTCAGCCGCTGGGCGGCGGCGACAAAACTGCCGCTCTCCACCACCTCACGGAAGACGCGCAGGCTCGTCAGGGTGTCCATGCATGGTTTCTTGATGGGAGATGATTCATCTACTGTAGCGCCGTAGATCGATGCGCAAGAAACCTCTAAGCTTGGTCTTCCTCTCGGAGATCGACCCATGGCCACGGCAACGACCCGGCTCCCCACCTTCTACCTCCCGCACGGCGGCGGCCCCTGCTTCTTCATGGAGAACACGCGCGGCCCGGCCGGCATGTGGGACCCGATGGCCGCGTTCCTGCGCGGGCTGATCGCGACGCTGGTGGTGAAGCCCAAGGCCGTCGTCGTGGTCTCGGGCCACTGGGAGGAAGCGGCCTTCGCCGTGAACACTTCGGCCCAGCCACCACTGCTGTTCGACTACTACGGATTCCCCGAGCACACCTACCACCTGGAGTACCCCGCCCCAGGCTCGCCTGCGCTGGCGCAGAAGGTGCGTGGCCTGCTCGAAGGCGCCGGGCTGGCTACCAGCGAAGACGCCGAACGCGGCCTCGACCACGGCGTGTTCGTGCCCTTTCTGCTGGTGCTGCCCGATGCCGATGTGCCGATCGTCGAACTCTCGCTGCGCAACGACCTCGACCCGGCCGTACACCTGCGGGCCGGCGCCGCGCTGGCGCCGCTGCGCGACGAAGGCGTGCTGATCGTCGGCACCGGCATGAGCTATCACAACATGCGCGGCTTCGGCCCCGGCGCGGCCGAGCCCTCGCAGCGCTTCGACACCTGGCTGACGGCGGCCGTCTCCGCGCCCAGCGCGCCAGAGCGCAACAGCGCGCTCGTCGCGTGGGAACACGCGCCCGCGGGCCGCGCCTCGCACCCGCGCGAAGAACACTTGCTGCCGCTGATGGTGGCGGCCGGCGC
>JANOVJ010000067.1:0-1680 GCA_031417295.1 bacterium
CGCCGCTGTTCAAGCTGTCCGACACCGCGCTGTCGTTCATTTTGGTGATCGGTGCGACCACGGCGCTCTTCATGGGCTTTCTCGGCATCGTGCAGAACGACATCAAGCGTGTGGTCGCCTACTCCACGCTGTCGCAACTCGGCTACATGACGATCGCGCTCGGCGCCTCGGCCTACTCGGTCGCGGTGTTCCATTTGATGACGCACGCGTTCTTCAAGGCGCTGCTGTTCCTCGGCGCGGGCTCGGTGATCATCGGCATGCACCACGACCAGGACATCCGCAACATGGGCGGCCTGCGCAAGTACATGCCGATCACGTGGATCACCTTCCTGGTCGGTTCGCTGGCGCTGATCGGCACGCCGCTGTTCTCGGGCTTTTATTCGAAGGACAGCATCATCGAGGCCGTCCACGCCAGCGAGCTGGCCGGCTCTGGGTACGCCTACTTCGCGGCGGTGGCGAGCGTGTTCGTCACGGCGCTGTACTCGTTCCGCGTCTATTTCCTGGTCTTCCACGGCAAGGAGCGGTTTCGCCACAAGCCCTTCCCCGGAGAGCACGACCACGGCCATGGCCATGGTGAAGTGCATGCGCCGCACGAGTCGCCCTGGGTCGTCACGCTGCCGCTGGTCTTGCTGGCGATCCCGTCGGCGGTGATCGGCTACATCGAGATCGGCCCACTGCTCTTCGGCGGCTTCTTCGACGACTCGATCTATGTCGACGCCGCGCGCCATTCGGCGATGCACGAACTGGCCGAGGGCTTTCACGGCGCGGCCGCGATGGCGCTGCACGGCTTGACCTCGCTTGTGTTCTGGCTCGCGCTCGGCGGCGTCGTGGTGGCCTACGTGTGCTACCTGGTCAGCCCCGGTCTGCCGGCTGCGATCAAGGCCCGCACCGGCTTCATCAACCGCCTGCTCGACAACAAGTACTACTTCGACTGGTTCAACGAGAACGTGCTCGCCGCCGGTGCGCGCTGGTTCGGCCAGGGGCTGTGGAAGGGGGCCGATCTGGGCCTGATCGACGGCGTGCTCGTCAACGGCTCGGCGCGCGCGGTGGGCGTGATGGCCGGCGCGGTGCGGATGGTGCAGACCGGCCACCTCTACTGGTATGCGCTGGTGATGATTCTGGGCGTCGTCGGGCTGATGACCTGGCAGTTGTGGCCGTTCCTCAGCGCACTCGTGCTGCGCTGAACTGACGCGGCACACGGAGAACAAGAACATGGGTTTGTTGAGTCTGGCCATCTGGCTGCCGATCGCCTCGGGCGCGGTGCTGTTGGCGCTCGGCCGTGACGAGCAGGCCGGCGCTGCGCGCTGGGCCGCGCTGGCGGCCGCGTTGGCGAGCTTCCTCGTCACGCTGCCGCTGATCGCCGGTTTCGACGCCGGCACCGCCGCGATGCAGTACCAGGAAAACCTCGCCTGGATCGACCGCTTCAACGTTCGCTACCGCCTCGGCGTGGACGGCATCTCGGTCTGGTTCGTACTGCTCACGTCGTTCATCACGCTGGTGGTCGTGATTGCAGGTTGGGAGGCCATCACCACCCGCGTCAACCAGTACATGGCCGCGCTGCTGATCCTGTCGGGCATCATGATCGGCGTCTTCTGCGCCCTCGACGGCCTGCTGTTCTATGTGTTCTTCGAGGCCACGCTGATCCCGATGTACATCATCATCGGCGTCTGGGGCGGGCCG
>JANOVJ010000068.1:0-12692 GCA_031417295.1 bacterium
AAGGTGGCGATGGTCAGCCTGACCGGCGACGTGAGCACCGGCCGCAAGATCCTGCAGGCAGCGACCGGCACCTTGAAGCGCACCCACCTCGAACTCGGCGGCAAGGCGCCGGTGCTGGTGTTCGACGATGCCGACATCGACGCCGTGGTCGAAGGCCTGCGCACCTTCGGCTACTACAACGCGGGGCAGGACTGCACCGCCGCGTGCCGCATCTACGCCGGGGCCAAGGTCTACGAGCGCCTGGTGGCAGACTTGTCGAGCGCCGTCAAGAGCATCAGGATGGGCGGCCCCGACGAGCCCGACGCCGAGATCGGCCCGCTGATCAGCGACCGCCAGCGCAACCGCGTGGCAAGCTTCGTCGAGCGCGCGCAGATGGCCGGCCACATGGAGATCACCGCTGGCGGCAAGGCCCGCGCCGGCGCCGGCTTCTTCTACGAACCCACCGTCATCGCCGGGGCGCGCCAGGAAGACGAGATCGTCAAGCGCGAGGTCTTCGGCCCGGTCGTCAGCGTGACCCGCTTCACTGACCCGGAGCAGGCCGTCGCCTGGGCCAACGACAGCGACTACGGCCTGGCCTCATCGGTCTGGACGCAGGACGTGGCCAAGGCGATGCGCGTGGCCAAGAAACTGCAATACGGCTGCACCTGGATCAACACCCACTTCGCGCTCGTCAATGAGATGCCGCACGGTGGCATGAAGTCCAGCGGCTACGGCAAGGACCTGAGCATGTATGCGCTCGAGGACTACACGGTGGCGCGGCACGTGATGATCAAGATGTAGCGGGCGTGTAGCGGGCGCTAGCGGGCGCAAAGAGGCGTCAGGCCCGCCGCGCCCGCGACTGCTCGCGCGCGAGCTCGATGAACTCTGCCGCGGCCGGCTTCAGGCCCGAGCCGCGGCGCCAGACCAGGCCCACGTCCACGCTCGGGATCTCGTCGCGCAAACGCCGCACTTCCACGTGCTCGGCGTCCAGCGTCCAGGGCCGGTACAGGATGTCGGGCAGCACGGCGATGCCGGCACCGGCACCGACCAGCGAACGCACCGCCTCCAGCGACGAGGTGCGCAGAATAGTTCGCGGCTTCAACTGATGGCGCGCCCAGACGCCCTTCATCAACTCGTCGATGCGGTCGGCCTCGAGCACGATCTGGTCGCAGGCCGCGCACTCGGCGAGCGTGATCTCGTCGCGCGCGGTGAGCGCGTGGTTGGCCGGCAGCCAGACCCGGTTCGGGCTGCGCGTCAGCGTCTCCGAGACCATCGCCTGCGGCTCGCTGAGGGCATTGCTGACCATGATCGCCACGTCGAGCTCACCGTTGATCAGCAGGTGCTCCAGGAAGCGCGGCTCGTCTTCGGTCACGAACACCTCGACCGCGGGGCAGTTGCGGCGGAAGCGGCTGAACAGCTCGCTCAGGTAGTAGCCGGCGACGAGGCTGGTCACGCCCAGCGCGAGCACGCCCGAGAGGCCCGAAGTCGCCTCGCCACCGTGCAGGCGCAGCGCGTCGGCCACCGAGCCGATCACCTTGCGCGCGCTGACGAGAAAGCGGTGGCCTTGCGGCGTCAGCGTCATGCCGCGTGAGCTGCGCTCGAACAGGCTGCTGCCGAGCTCGGCCTCCAGCTCGAGCAGGCTCTTCGTCAGCGCACTCTGCGCCAGGCTCAGCATCCGCGACGCGGCCGCGACCGAGCCACTCTCGGCCACGGCAACGAAGTAGCGAAACTGGCGCAGCGTGACATGGCGGTGGTTCATCTGGGGCGGGTGGCGCGGCGTTGGCGGTACGAGCGGAACAGGTGGAACAGGCGGAACCGGCGCAGGGGCCGGAACAGGCGGTTGTACCTGATGCCGGCAGCTTGGGCCTCGGCCGGCTTGGCTTGGCCTGACGTGCGGTATCGTTTCAGCGGCCTACCGCCCCGGGGTCGCGTCGATCCCACCCCGCCATTGACCCCACGTTGTCTCCCGACGATCCTCGCGATCGCACTGACCCTGGCCGTGCACGGCGTGCTGTGGTGGCTGCTTCAGTCGCCGCCAGCGCCGACGGCCAGGCCGACCGTGGCGGCTCGATTGACGACCCTGGTTCTGCTGCCCTGGCCGCGGGCTGCGCCGCCGGCCGAGCCGGATCCGCCGCCGACTCGCGCTGCCGATGCGCCAACCCTGCCCGCGCCAGCGCCGCAGCCCGCCGCAACAGCAGCGGCCTTCGCGCCGATCACCCGGCCCGCAACGGCGGCCGTATCGGTCGCGACCGTGCTGCCGGCCGAGCCGGCCGCCAGCGAGCCTGCCACCCCGCCGGGGTTGACTCTGGCGCTGCCACGAACCCGTGCCGGCCAGCCCGGCGCGCCGAGGACGCTGTTGGGCGACAGCCTTGCCGAGCAGCGCCAGCTTGCGCCGGGTGGCAGCTTCAGCGAGCGCATGTCGCACGCGCTCGGCACCGTCCAGGCACGGGTTGAAGAGCCTCTGAACGGCGACAGCATTCGTCTGCGCCAGGGCAACGACTGCGTGGTCGTCAGCCGCTCGCGCGAGTCGCAGCTCGACCCGTTCAATCAGAGCGTCAACCCCAGCGCGCGCGGTGTCACGCCATGCCGCTGAGCGCGCACGGCAACGGCCCGGGCCGCCTCGGCAGCGGCACCGCACTAGGGCCGTGCGGGCTTCGCGCGTTCCTCTTCCTGCAGCCGCAAGACGCGCCGCTGGACCTTGCCGGTGGTCGTCATCGGCAGCGCGGCAATGAATTCGATTTCCTTCGGGTACTCGTAAGGCGCGAGCTTGCCGCGCACATGCCGCTGCAGCTCGTCGATCAACGCCGCGCTGGCCGCAAAGCCGGGCGCGAGCACGACATAGGCCTTGACCAGCGCGCCGCGTTCGGCGTCGGGCTTGGGCACGACTGCGGCGTTGGCCACTGCCGGATGTTTGACCAGGCAGTTCTCGATCTCGCTCGGGCCGATGCGGTAGCCGGCGGCCTTGAACATGTCGTCGCTGCGGCCCTGGTACCAGAGGTAGCCGTCGGCGTCCATCAGCGCCATGTCGCCGGTGCGGCACCATGAATCCTGCGGGTCACCGCTGAACTTGGCGCGGGTCGCCGCGTCGTTGCGCCAGTAGCCGAGGAAGAACACCGGGTCGGGCTGGCCATGCACGTCGCGCCGGTGCACCGCCACGTCGCCCGGCGTGCCGCGCGGGCACTCGTTGCCGGCGTCGTCGAGCACCGCCACGCGGTGGCCTGGATAGGGGCGGCCCATGCTGCCGGCGCGGGCCGGCCATGCGGGTTGTGGCTGGCCCTGCACATCGACGAATCGAGCGCAGTTGCCGACGATGTAGTTGATTTCGGTCTGGCCGAACATCTCGTTCACGCTCACGCCGAGTTGGTCGCGGCAGTATGCGAAGACCGCGTCGCCCACCGCCTCGCCCGCGCTCATGACCGCGCGCAACTTGAGTGCATACGCGTCGCGTGGCGCGGGCACGGCTTTCATCATGGCCTTCAGCGCGGTCGGGAACACAAAGCTGTGGCTGACGCCGTGGCGCTGCATCAACTCGAATGCCTTCACCGGGTCGAAACGCGCCCGGCTGGCAACGATGGACCGGCCGAAATACAAGGTCGGCAGCAGCGCGTCCATCAGCCCACCCGTCCAGGCCCAGTCGGCGGGGGACCAGAAGACGCACGGCGTCTCCTGGTCCCCCGCCGCTGGGCGTTGCCCTCGCTTCGGGCCCCCCTTTCCCCGCTCCCCTTTCCCCAGGGAAAGGGGCCTGATGGAGGACGCAGAGCCGAACCAGTTCTGGCTGCAGACGAAGCCGCTCAGGTTGCCGATCAGCGCCCGGTGCGGGATCAGCGCGCCCTTGGGCGGGCCGGTGGTGCCACTGGTGTAGATCAGCACGGCGGCCTCGTCGCTGAGGGTGCGCACGGCCTTGAAGCGGGCGGATTCTCGCGCCAGCGCGGCCTGCCAATCCAGGTCGCCCTGGCCTTGCGCGGCGCCGACGGCGATGACCGTCTCAAGTCCCGGGCACGCGGCGCGGGTGGCTCGGAGGTTGGCGATCGCGCTGTCGTCGGCAATTGCGACCCGGGCGGCGCTGTCGTTCAGGCGGTACTCGAGCGCGTCGGGGCCGAACAGCATCGACAGCGGCATCGCCACCGCGCCGAGCTGATAGGTGGCCAGGTGGGCCACAGCCGTTTCGACGCGTTGCGGCATCACGATCGCAACCCGGTCGCCGCAGCGCACGCCCGCGCGGCGCAGTGCGTGGGACAGCCGGTTGGCGGCCGCATGAAGCTCGGCATAGCTGCAGGTTTCGACGCCGCCGTCGTCATGATCGACGCGGATCGCCACCGCGTCGGGCGTGGCCCGGGCCCAGCGGGCGCAGCAGACCTCGGCGAGATTGAACCCAGCCGGCACCTGCCAGTGAAAACCCCTGTGGAGCTCGGCGTAGCGGTCGACGTGGAGGTCGGCGTGGTGGTCGGCGGCAGGCAACGTCATTCGCGAAGCGTAGCAAAGCCGACGGCAGGGGTTGGGCGTTGCATCAGCAAGGCCTGGGGTCTCAAGTTCGAACGATCGCGTCCGAGAACAACTTGATCGCCGCTCCGCGACGCCGCGGCGCACTCACTCACCAAAACCGTGGCATCTCCCGCTCATGCAGCAATCTCCGCTCTCACCCGCCTGGCTCCAGGTCCGGATCGGCCAGCCGATGCCTTTCAACGTTCGCGACATCGAACGCACGCTGTTGCTGGCGCGGGGCCAGACGATCGGCAGCCGGGCCCAACTGCTCGCCTTGCAGGAGCGTGGGGTCTTGTTCGACGAAGACGCTGCGCCCAGCGCCGACGCGCGCATTCGCCACGCCGCGGCGGAGGAACTGCCGGCCCTGTGGAGCGCCTGCATGGCGGGGGTGGGCAACGCGCTGCGGGCCTCGGAGCAGGAACACTTCAGCGCCGCGCTTGAAGATGCCGCCGTGCCGGTGCTGGCACTGATCGAACGCGACCCCGACTTGGCGATCTTCCAGGTCGTGCGCCAGCAGGCGGGCGCGCCGGCCGAGTACGGCGTGACGCATTCGGTCCATGCCGCAATCACCAGCCGGCTGGTCGCGCAGCGGCTCGGCTGGGACGCCGCGCAACAAGACAGCCTGTTCAAGGCCGCGCTGACGATGAACCTGGCGATGATCGAGCTGCAAGGCCAGTTGGCGAAGCAGGCCGCAGCGCTGACGGCAGAACAACGCGCCGCCATCGCCGCCCATCCGCAGCGCAGCGTCGAGATGCTCGAAGCCTCGGGCATCACCGACCGCGCCTGGCTCGATGCGGTGTTGCAGCACCACGAGAAGCCCGACGGCAGCGGCTACCCCAGCGGCCTGCGCGAGACCAGCGAGACCGCGGCGCTGCTGCGCCGGGCCGACATCTACACCGCCAAGCTCAGCGCGCGCAGCAACCGCAGCGCGATGGCGGCCAACCGCGCCGGGCGCGAGATCTTCATGCAGGACCCGCAGCACCCGATGAACAGCGCCATCGTCAAGGAGTTCGGCGTCTACCCACCGGGCTGCTTCGTGCGGCTGGCGTGCGGCGAGGCGGGGATCGTCATCAAGCGCGGCGCGAGCGCGAACACGCCGATCGTGGCGTCGCTCAGCGGCCGCCGCGGCGAGACGCTGGCCGAGCCGGTGCGGCGCGACACGGCGCAGCCCGACCACCTGATTCTCGATGTCGTCGGCGAACAGACGCTGCGGGTTCGCGTGCTGCCGGAAAAGCTGGCGGCGATGGCCTGCGCGTGAAGCGACACGGCCAGGCGGGCCGGCGGCGCGGCGGCGCCGATCAGCGCTCGCCGAAGGCCTTCAGCTCGTCACCGGCAATGCGGCAGATGCGCCAGTCGGGCATCACCGTGGCGCCCATGCGCCGGTAGAAGCGGATCGCGTTCTCGTTCCAGTCGAGCACGCTCCACTCGAAGCGGCCGCAGCCGCGCTCCAGCGCCAGGGTGGCGAGCCGGGTGAGCATCGCCTCGCCGATGCCGCTGCCGCGGTGCTCGGGCTGCACATACAGGTCTTCCAGATAGAGCCCGGGCTGCGCCAGGAAGGTCGAGAAGTTGGTGAAGAACAGCGCGAAGGCGACCACCTGGCCTTGCACCTCGGCCACCATCGCCTCGGCAGCAGGCTTCTCGCCGAACAGCTGCGGCCGCAGCTTCTCGGGTGTGACCTGCACCAGGTGGGACAGGCGCTCGAACTCGGCCAGGTCACGGATCAGTTGGACGATGGCGGCCACGTCGCGCAGTTCGGCCGCGCGCAGGGTGAAGGGTTTGGGGTCAGCGGGCGGGCTGGATGGTGAGGGGAGCATCTTTCGATTGTCGCAGCCCGGGTGGCGCGGCCGCGGCCAGGAACCTGCCGATCTCATTCAGCGCTTCACGCGCTTCGGGCAGTTCGGGATCGAAGATCTGCCAGACGTGGAGCATGTGGTTCCAGGTCTGCAGCCTCACCGGCGAGCCCGCTGCCTGCGCCCGGTTGACATAGCGCCGGCTGTCGTCGAACAGCATCTCGACTTCGCTCGCCTGCACCAGCACCGGCGGCAGGTTGGAGAGGTCGCCATAGACCGGCGAGATCAGCGGGTTCTTCGGGTGGATGCGCGCTTGCAGCCAGACGAGCCAGAGCATCAGCGCCCGCGGCACACGGGCCAGCGGGCCGAACAGCGGGCCGAGCATCGCGTCGCTGTGCAGGTTGGCGTGCAGGCTCGGGCTGCCGAGCGTGCCGTCGGTGGCGGGTGACAGCGCCACCGCGGCATCGGGCGCGCGCAGGCCCTGGTCACGAACCCAGGCGATGAGCGAGAGCGTGAGGTTGCCGCCCGCCGAATCGCCAGCAACGAACACCGCGCGCGCCGGCTCGGCGCCGCTCGGGCCGTTCTCGAGCATCCAGCGGTAGGCGCTGCGGCAGTCCTCGATGCCGGCCCTGCGCGGGTGCTCGGGCATCAGCCGGTAATCGATCGCGAGCACGGCGCCACCTGTCATCTCGGAGAAGCGGCTGGTCAGCGTGCGGTGGCTTTGCGGGCTGCCCATCATGAAGGCGCCGCCGTGGATGTAGAGGGTGCGCCGCGTGCTGTCGGCGCCGGGCGCGAGCACCCACTGGGCGGGTACGCCGGCGCAGTCGACCGGCGTTGAGGTGGCGGCCAGTGTGCGGTCGGCGAAGGCACCGTCCATGTACTTGCGCAACGCGGCGATGCGCCGCCGCCGCGGCACGCCGCGCGTCGCGTCGCCGATGCCGGAGAGCGACGCCAGCACCGCCTTCAGCTCGACGCTGGGTTCACGGCCGGCCGAGAAGCGTTCGCCGGTGGGCCGGTCGAAGGCCGAAAGGTCGTCACCCTTCAGGTAGAAGGCGGCGACAGCCCAGACGCCGACGATGCCGAGCGCGGCCACTACAAGCAAATCGATCAACACGGGGTTTTTTCTTCCGGAGCAGCCGCAGCAGCCGGCCAGTGTAGCGGCGCCACTTGTCGCCAGACCGACAGCCGGCGCGACGCGCTTGCCCTAGAGTGCAGCCCATGACCGACTTCGCACCCTATGTTGCACGCCGCATCGCGCGCAGCGAATTCATGGCCTTGCGCGGCCTGCGCCACCACGCCCTCGTGTGGGGCGACGCCGCGCTCGTCACGCCCGAACGGCCGCCACTGGTGATGTTGCACGGCTGGATGGACGTGGCCGCCTCGTTCCAGTTCGTCGTCGATGCGCTGGCGGCCGACCGCTTTGTGATCGCGCCCGACTGGCGCGGCTTCGGGCTGAGCGAAAACTCGGGCGCCGATTGCTACTGGTTCCCCGACTACCTTGCCGATCTCGACGCGCTGCTCGATGCGCTGCTGCCCGGGCAAGTGGTCGATCTGCTGGGCCACAGCATGGGCGGCAACGTGGCGATGATCTATGCCGGCGTGCGCCCGGCGCGGGTGCGCCGGCTGGTCAACCTCGAAGGCTTCGGCATGCCCGAGACGCGGCCGCAACAGGCGCCCAAGCGCTACGCGAAGTGGCTCGACGAATTGCGCGAGCCGCAGCGGCTGCGCAGCTACGACAGCGTCGAGGCGGTGGCCGAGCGCTTGCGCAAGACCAACCCGCTATTGCGCCCGGCGCTGGCGGCGTGGCTGGCACCGCACTGGTCGCGCCAGCGTGCCGACGGGCAGTGGGAGATCCTCGGCGACCCGGCGCACAAGCTGGCCAACCCGGCGCTGTACCAGAAGGGCGAGGTGCTCGAGTGCTGGAAGTTGATCGAAGCCCCGCTGCTGTGGGTGGAGGGCGACCGCACCGACACTGCGCGCTGGTGGGGCAACCGCTACACGAAGGAAGAATTTCACGAGCGCCTGGGCGTCGTGCGCCAGGTCGAGAAGCACCGGCTCGCGCCGGCCGGCCATATGCTCCATCATGACCAGCCGGAAGAACTGGCGCGGCGCCTGGAAGCGTTTCTCGACGCGGCCTGAGCACGCGTTTCGGCAAACGCAGCGACCCCAAAAAGCACAAAGGCCCCGCTCTTTCGAGCGGGGCCTTTGCTTCACTGTCACGCCTGGATCAGGCGTGTCCCTTGCGCATCAGCGCTTGGCGAGGTTCAGGTCGGGGTAGCGCACATGCTCCACCAGTTCCTGCGTGTCGCGGCGCGGAGCGCCGGTGAGCAGGCTGACGATGATGATGGTTGCGAACCCGACTGGCACGCCGAACAGGCCGGCCGAGATGGGCGAGATGCCCCACCAGATGTTGTCGGCGATCGGGCTCGTGACGCCGAACACGCCGCGCATCCAGGGTTGCGTGGTCACCATGTAGTAGAACGTCGTGCCCAGGCCGAGGGCCATGCCGAGTGACGCGCCCCACTTGTTGGCCCGCTTCCAGAAGATGCCGAGCACCAGCGCCGGGAAGAAGGCTGCCGCCGCGAACGAGAACGCGGCCGAGACCAGGAACAGGATGTCGGCCGGTTTCTGCGCCGCGACCGAGGCCGCTGCCACCGCCACCACCAACAGCAACGCCTTGGACAGCGCGACGCGGCGTGAAGTGGATGCGTTCGGGTCGATCATCTTGTAGTACAGGTCGTGCGACAGCGCGTTGGCGATCGTGAGCAGCAGCCCGTCGGCGGTGGAGAGCGCCGCCGCCAGACCACCCGCCGCCACCAGCCCCGACACCACATACGGCAAGCCGCCGATCTCGGGGGTGGCGAGCACGATGATGTCGCCGCCGATCTTCATCTCGCCGAGCTGGAAGATGCCGTCGCCGTTGACGACGGCCACCGACAGCAAGGCGGGGTCGACCTTCTGCCAGTTGGCGATCCAGGCCGGCAGATCGGCGAACGGCGTGCCCACCAGCACGGTGAAGACCTCGAACTTGACCAGCACGGCCAGCGCGGGCGCGGTGAAGTAGAGCAGGAAGATGAAGAACAGCGACCAGGTCACGGACTCGCGTGCCTGCTTCACCGACGGCGTGGTGTAGTAGCGCATCAGGATGTGCGGCAGCGCGGCCGTCCCCACCATCAGGCAGAACACCAGCGCGAGGAAGTTGCGCCGCGATTCGTTGAAGGTCTTCTGCGCCTTCTCGTCGCCATTCGGATCGCCCGCGTACTGTTGCGCGTGGCGCGGCATGCCGGCCAGCGGCTTGGCCCGGGCCTCGTTGGCGGCCTTCGCCTTGGTCCACGTGTCCTTGGCCTCAACCGCGTCCTTGGGCACCGCAGCCAGGGCCTTCTCGGCCGCTTGCAGTTCGGCCGCCGGGGCGTTGGCCGTCTTCAGGTCGCTGACCTTCTGCGTCGCAGCGGCCTTGTCGGCCTCGAGCGCGGCGGGCACGTCCTTCAGCTTGGCAGCAAAGCCGTCGGCACGCTTCTGGAAGATGGCGATGACTTCCTTTTCCTTCGGGTCGTCGATCAGCTGCTTCTCTTTGGCGGTGACCTTCTCCAACTGGAAGCCGTAGATGGCCTGCGGCACCGGCACGCTGGTTTGCTTGACCGAGAGCCACACCACCGGGATCAGGTAGGCCACGATCAGGATGATGTACTGCGCGACCTGCGTCCACGTGACGGCGCGCATGCCGCCGAGGAACGAACAGACCAGGATGCCGCCCAGGCCGACGAAGATGCCGACCTCGAACGCCAGGCCCGAAAGCCGCGTCGTGATCAACCCGACGCCGTAGATCTGCGCCACGACATATGTGAACGAGCACAGGATCGCCGCGACGATGCCGAGGAAGCGCGGCAGGTTGCCTTCATAGCGCGCACCCAGGAAGTCGGGGATCGTGAACTGGCCGAACTTGCGCAGGTAGGGCGCGAGGAACAGCGCCACCAGGCAGTAGCCTCCGGTCCAGCCAAGGATGAACGCGAGCCCGCCGTAGCCGGTGAGGTAGAGCGTGCCGGCCATGCCGATGAACGAGGCTGCGCTCATCCAGTCGGCGCCGGTGGCCATGCCGTTGTAGACCGCCGGCACGCGGCGCCCGGCGACGTAGTACTCGGCGGCATCGGTCGTCCGGCTCATGATGCCGATACCGGCATACAGGCCCACCGTGGCCAGCAGGAAGATCAGGCCGATCCACTGCTTGGGCAGGCCCATCTGCTCAAGAACCGCGAGCACGAGCACGAAGACGAGAAAGCCCCCCGTGTACCAGGTGTAGACCTTGTTGAGCTGCTCCTTGAAGCCCTTGTTCGTAGTGGCGCCGAAGGTGCCGCCGCTGGAGCTGGATGTGTTGCCTGCCATGTCATTCCTCCTCGATCTCGGCGACGCCGAATTCCTGGTCGAGCCGGTTCATGTAGTACGCGTAGTACCCGATGATCACGACGTAGACGACCAGCGCGCCCTGCCCTGCAACCCAGAAGCTGAAGGGCCAGCCAAAGAACGTGAAGTTCAGATCGCGGGCAAAGTAGCCCGCGACAAAAGTCACGACGAACCAGATGGCCAGCAGAATGCCTGTGATCCTCAGGTTTTTCTGCCAGTACTGGTGGTGTCTTTCAGTCAGTTGCATTGCAGCACCTCCAACGTTGCGAAACCCCGGCCTGCCGGGGACCTCTCTTGACTTGCCTCTTGCCTTGCGTCTTTGCCCTGCCATTGGCACGCGGTGCCCATGGCGCGGCATTCGCCTTGCCCCTTGTCCGTCGCCAGACCTCTACACAGCGAGCCCGGTCTCGCGCTCCAACTGCGCGGCGACCTTGGGCTCGAACTCCTTCAGATGGCGGATGATCTTGCGGGCCTCGTCGGGCTCTTGCCGATCGAAGTGGATCCGCGCCAGTTGATACCAGCCGTAAGGGCTCATCGGCTGCAGTTCGGTATTGCGCTTGAGCGCGGCAACGGCCTCGTCGAAGCGCTGCAGGCGGATCAGCAGCAGGCCGAGGCCATACCAGCCGCGGTCGAGCTTGGGGTCGAGCGCAAGCGCCTGGCGGAACGCGGGCTCGGCCTCGGCGTAGCGGCCGGCGGCGTCGAGCAGGAAACCGAGGTTGAACCAATCGGCCGCGCTGCGCTGCGGGTGCGCCTGCGTCAACGCCTGCGCGTCGGCCAGGGCTTGCTCGTTTCGGCCGAGCTGGGCATTCAGGTGGGCGCGGCTGGCCAGCACATAGGCGTCGCCGGGCCAGCGCAGCAGCATCGCCGAGAACACCTCGAGCGCGGCCTCGCGCCGCGAGAACACGAGCAGCACCAAGGCTTCGAGCTTGAGCCGCCAGTAGGCCAGGCGCCCGGAATTCATCGTCACCGACATGCCTCGACTCCCGATTGCAGGCAAAGATTGATCTTGGTCGCGGTCAGCGCGAGCCAGACAAAGCTGAGCAGCAGAAACGCCGCGAGCGGCACATGGCGATCGAGCACGACCCGTGGCGCAATCCGCCGAACCAGCTTGACGAACGGTGACGCCATGACCCCGAGCAACTTGTAGAAGACGTTGCGGTCGCGCCCCGCGCCGGCGAGCAGGCCGACCATCCATTGCCCGGCGATGGCCAACAAGGCGATCTCCGCAATCAACTTCAGCGAGGTAACCAGCAACAGCATGGGCGGTCCGAAATGGCCAGAGCCCGACTGTGTGTTTGCAGCGCTTACGCCTTTCTGACAAAAGCCGGCGCACTGGCGAAAGCCCTCTCCGGGGCAACCCTCGGCGCGAACGGCGCATGGGCCGTGAGGTCGCCGCGGGCGCGTGCGAAAATTCGACAACCGTTTCCACAAGACAAAGAGATCGCATCATGGACGTCGAACACATCAATGCCATCGGCAACGCCCTGGCCGACCTGACCCAGCGCACCGCCGCGCTCCGGGGGTATCTTTGACTACGACCGCAAAGCGCTGCGCCTGAACGAAGTCAACGCCGCGCTCGAAAACCCCAGCGTCTGGAGCGAACCGAAGCGGGCGCAGGAACTCGGCCGCGAGAAGAAGCTGCTCGGCGGCGTGGTCGAGACCATCGACCATTTGACGAGCAACCTCGCCGACAACTCCGAGCTGTACGAGATGTCGAAGGCCGATGCCGACTTCGACGGCTTGCTTGCGATCGAAGCCGACGCGGGCAAGCTCGAAACCACCGTCGCCGACCTCGAGTTCCGGCGCATGTTCAACAACCCGGCCGACCCGAGCAACTGCTTCATGGACATTCAGGCCGGCGCCGGCGGCACCGAGGCCTGCGACTGGGCGGCGATGCTGCTGCGCCAGTACCTGCGCTATTGCGAGCGCAAGGGTTTCAAGACCGAGGTGATGGAAGAAAGTGACGGCGACGTGGCCGGCATTCGCAGTGCGACGATCAAGGTCGAAGGCGAATACGCGTTCGGCCTGCTGCGCACCGAGACC
>JANOVJ010000069.1:0-4574 GCA_031417295.1 bacterium
GCCGCATCCTGGTGCAAAAGAGCATCTATGCCGACTTCGCGGCGAAGTTCGCCGAGCGCGCCAAGCGCATCGTGGTGGGTGACCCGATGGACGAGAAGACCATCGTCGGCCCGATGATCAGCCCGGGCCACCTGGCCAAGGTGCGCAGCTACATCGAACTCGGCACGCAGGAAGGCGCGACCTTGCTGTGCGGCGGTTTGGGCGCGCCGGAGGTGGCAGCCCATGTCGCCAAGGGCAACTTCGTCAAGCCGACCGTGTTCGCCGATGTAAGCAACCGCATGCGCATCGCGCAGGAAGAAATCTTCGGCCCGGTGGCGTGCCTGATTCCGTTCGCCGACGAGGTCGATGCCATCGCGCAGGGCAACGACATTCAGTACGGCCTGAGCAGCTATGTGTGGACCGAGAACCTCGGCCGCGCGCACCGCGTGGCGGCGGCCATCGAGGCCGGCATGTGCTTCGTCAACAGCCAGAACGTGCGTGACCTGCGGCAGCCGTTCGGCGGCACGAAGGCGAGTGGGACCGGGCGCGAAGGCGGCACCTGGAGCTATGAGGTGTTCCTTGAGCCTAAGAACGTGGCCGTGTCGATGGGCTCGCATCACATTCCGCATTGGGGAGCCTGACCGTGTCGCTCTACGGCGTGCAGAAGTTCCTATACCACCTGAACCGCGATCCGAAGGTTCAGCAGGGCTTCAAGAGCGAGCCCGCTGCGATGCTCGACGAGTACGCGCTGAACGCAGAAGAGCGCGCGGCCATCGAGTCGGGTGACATCGGCTTGATCTACGTGCTCGGTGCCAACGGCCAGTTGCTGATGCACTTCGCGGCTTACCTGGGCATGCCGTGGGCCGACTACATCCAGGCCATGCGTGATGGCGTGGCGAAGCACGGCCCTGTGCGTGCTGGTGTCTATGCGATGACGACAGCGATGGATGAAAAGGTGGCCGGCGTATGAAACCCCCAAGCTCGCTTTGCTCGCAGCCCCCCGAGGGGGCGCATGTCCGCCTTGGGGCGGCCCGGCGGCGGCCATGAGCCTCGTCTTCGCAGGCGTGTGCAGCCACGCCCCCGGCATCACCGGCCGCGCCAAGCTGGCCGACCCAGCGCTGTGCGACCCGTTCCACGCCGCGTTCCGCGCCTTCGGCGACGAGATGCGCGCGGCACAACCCGACGCGCTGGTGCTCGTCGGCGCCGAGCACTTCGGCAACTTCTTCATGAACAACATGCCCGCCTACGCGATGGGCATGGCCGATGAATACGAAGGCCCGATCGAAGACCCGGCCTGGCTCGGTATTCCCCGCACGCGCATCCCCGGCAACCCCGACCTGAGCAAACGCCTCATCACCGAAGTGATGCAGACGGTGGACGTGGCCTTCGCCGAGGAATGGAAGTTCGATCACGGGCTGATGGTGCCGGCGCACTTCCTGACGCCAAAGTACGACCTCGACATCATCCCCGTCAACATCAACTGCCAGGGCCCACCGCTGACGCCGCTGCACCGCGCCTGGGCCTTCGGCGAAGCCCTGCGCCGGGGGGCAGACAGCGTGCCCGAGCGCATCGCCATCGTCGCCACGGGCGGCATCAGCCACTGGCCGGCAACGCCCGACTCCGGCAAGATCAACGAGGCCTGGGACCGCGAGTTCATGGCCCGCTGGTCGCGCAACGACAAGGCGGCGCTGCTGTCGTACAACGACCGCGACATCTACCGCGACGCGGGGCAGGGCGGCTTCGAGATCCGCACCTTCATCAGCCTGGCCGCCGCCGCGCGCGGGCAGGGGGCGATCCGGCACTTCCAGCCGATCCCGATCTTTTCGGTGACTTGCACGCTGGGCGTGATGGAGATTGTTTGATGCCCCACCTCGTCGTTTTCTACACCGCAGAGCTTGACGCCGAGACCGACATGACGGCGCTGTGCCGCGCCCTCGCCGACACAATGTTGGCAGTGCTGGACGAAGCGGGCAGACAAGTTTTCCCCACCGGTGGCGTGCGCGTGCTGGCCTATCCCGCCACACACAGCGCGGTGGCCGATGGCGGCACCGCGGCGCGTGCGGTGGGCGCCACGGGCGACCTGGCCTTCGCCTACCTCAACCTGCGCATGGGCCACGGGCGCAGCGATGCCGTCAAGCAGCAAGCCGGCGCGGCGCTGGCCGCCACGGCCCGTGCGCACTTCGCGCCGGTGCTGGCGCGCCGCCACGTCGGCATCACCCTGCAGATCGACGAAGGCCAGGAAGTCTTCGACGCCAAGCTCGGCAACCTTCACCCGCTGTTTGCAACATCGACGAAAGCGCCCTGACCATGCTGGCACCAGACACCATCGAAGCGCTGGCCCGCGAGCTGTATGCCGCGCGCAAAAGCCGCACGCAGGTGCGTCACTTCTCGATGCGTCACCCCGACATGACCATCGCCGACGGCTACGCGATCCAGCGCGCCTGGGTTCAACTCGAACTGGCCGACGGCCGCACCATCCGCGGCCGCAAGATCGGCCTGACCTCGCGCGCGATGCAGCAGGCGAGCCAGATCACCGAGCCCGACTGCGCGCCGCTGATGGACGACATGTTCTTCGACGCGGGCGGCGACATCGCCATCGACCGCTTCATCGCGCCGCGGATCGAAGTCGAACTGGCGTTCATCCTCGGCAAGCCGCTCAAGGGCCCGGGCATCACGCTGTTCGACGTGCTGTCGGCCACCGAGTACGTGACCCCGGCGATCGAGATCATCGATTCGCGCATCGAGCAGTTCGACCGCGAGACCCAGGTCATGCGCAAGGTGTTCGACACCATCAGCGATTTCGCCGCCAACGCCGGCATCGTGCTCGGCGGCCGGCCGGTACGGCCGATGGATGTGGACTTGCGCTGGGTCGGCGCGCTGCTGCACAAGAACGGCGTTATCGAAGAGACGGGTCTTGCGGCAGGCGTGCTCAACCACCCGGCCACCGGCGTGGCCTGGCTGGCCAACAAGATCGCACCTTACGACGAGCAACTGAACGCGGGCGACGTGGTGCTCGCGGGTTCGTTCACACGCCCCACCGCCGCGGTGCGCGGCGACAGCATCCATGCCGACTACGGCCCGCTGGGCAGCATCGCCTTCCGCTTCGTTTGATCCGCGGCCCTCGCGGCGCGCGCTCAGCCCTTTTCTGCCACCGCCTTCAGGTTCGTCAACCCGGCCTCGAAGTCGCTGCCGACCATGCTGTCGGCCGCGAGCGCGAACCAGTGGTAGAGCGGGTTGCTGCCGACGTCGCCGTTCATGGTCCAGGTGACTCGCGTGCCGCTGCCTTCGGGCGCAAAGCGAAGCTCGCCCTTCGAGGTGGTGCCGAAATCGGGGAAGTCGAGGTCGAACGCGACGCGGCGGCCGGGCTCGACCGAGGTGAACGTCATCTTGCCGTCGCCCTCGCTGCTGCTTTGCCAGGCCCAGGCCGCACCAGCGCCGCTTTCGGGGCCGCTGTAGACGATCTTCATCGCCGGGTCGCGCTGGTTCCACACCGACCACAGCTTCCAGCCCCGCGGGTCGGCCACCAGCGCATAGACCTTGTCTGGCGGCGCGTTGACAGTCACGCTGCGCGAGACCTGGAAGGTCGGCGGCAGCATCATGCCGCCCGCGACGAGCCCGACCGACAACAGGACCACGATCACGGCGGTCCACTTTCCGAGGCGTTTCAACAGGTTCATGGCTTCTCTCTGCAAAGGGTGGTGGCCGGCGGGGCGTCGGTAGTGGCTTCATGCTGCGAGGCCATGCAAGGCGGGCCTGGACAGTGGCATCATTCTCGCCGCAGGCCCGAACCGCGCCTGCCGCTGCCCCTGGCTATTCGGATGTGCCTCATGACACGACTCAACTTCTCCGCTTTGCACTGTGGCTGGGTGCTGGCCGCGGGCGCAGCCTTCACGCTGGCGGTGCCGTCCGCGTGGGCGGTTGACGCGGTGGCGCCGGGCGCGGCGACAAAGGCCCCGGCAGCTGCGGCGTCAAAGGCGCCCGCCAAGGCCGCCGACGCCAAGCCGCGCGAGGGCAGCCTCGGCAAGGGCAGCGGCCCGCTGCTCACGCGCGACCAGTTGCGCCAGTGCATCGCCGAGCAGGCCCGGCTGAAGCAGGAGGGCAACGAGGCGCTGGAGGCCCAGCGCGGGCTCGACAAGGAACGCGCCGAGGTCGACCGCCTGGGCGCTGCGCTCGACGCCGACAAGGCAACTCTCGACCGCACCAGCCAGGCTGCAGTAGACGGCTACAACGAGCGCGCCCGGTCGCGCGACAAGCGGGCCGCCGACTATCTGGCCGCCTCGCCGCTGTTCAACCAGCGCGTCGACAAGCTCGAAGCCGCCCAGGAAACCTACAAGAAAGACTGCGCCGACCGCCGCTACTTCGAGGACGACTACGACGCCATCAAGGCCGGCAAATGAGCCTCGCGGCCAGCCCCAGCCCCAGCTCCTGCCCCAGCCCCATGACCGACACCGCCAATCCGCTGCTGCAACCCTGGGCCACAGCCTATGGCCTGCCGCCGTTCGAGGCGGTGAGTGCGCATCACTTCTTGCCCGCGTTCGAGCAGGCGATGCGCGAGCACCGGGCTGAGATCGACGCCATCGCGACCCAGAATTCAC
>JANOVJ010000070.1:0-9314 GCA_031417295.1 bacterium
CAACTGCGCGGCCACGTCGGCCGCCCATTCGGCCATGTCGGCCCGGGCCAGCGCGGCCGGGGTACAGCCCGAGGCCAGGCAGGCCGTATCGCCAGGCGACGGGTTGTTGTAGGCGCCGAGCGCCATGCCTTTCTGGTTGGCACGCATGCGATCGGTCATCTGGCTGCCCAACAAGGTGGCCTTCTGCCGGTACATCGCGCTGTTGGTGAAGCCCAGGCCCATGGTCTGTAGCCGGGCCGCGCCGATGAAGCCGATCGAGGTCACGATCACCGCGACCAGGGCTTCGAGCAAGGCGTAGCCGGCAAGGTGCTGGCGCTGCCGCCGACGTGGATTCAGGGGCATGTGGTGACCTCGGTGGTGTCGGCCAGGCCGACCAGTTCCAGCAGCACCCGGTAGCCCTTGGGCACGCCGGGCTGGCCGCACAAATCGAACGTCACCGCCGAGTTGGCGACGAGAAAACCGCTCGGGTTGAAGACGACCTCACGCAAGCCAGGGCTGGCGGTGATGCTCAACGGCGCGCCGCGCCCCGGCACCTCTCGCACCACCACCTCGGTGCTGTCGAAGGTGCCGTTCTCGTTGGCGTCGACCCAGACCCGCCAGCCGTGGGCGAAGCCGCCGTCGGCCAGCGGCTGCAGCGACTCGACGCCCACCCGCGTGCCCTGGCGCGCGGCCTCGCTGCGGGCCAGCATCAGCGACGAGACGAGTTCGGACTGCGCCGCCTGCAGCCGGTTGCTGCGCAGGAAGGAAGTGAACGCCGGCGCCGCCAGCGTGAGCGTGATCACCAGTACCGCCAGCGTCGTGATCAGCTCGATCAGCGTCATGCCGCG
This sequence comes from bacterium, assembly GCA_031417295.1. Classification (GTDB taxonomy): domain Bacteria; phylum Pseudomonadota; class Gammaproteobacteria; order Burkholderiales; family Burkholderiaceae_C; genus CAIKUF01. Next base: position 828 of record JANOVJ010000070.1, read on the forward strand.
CGCGCGCACGTTGCCAGCGTGCGCGGCTCCCGGCGTTGTGACGGCCCTGCATTCCACAGTCGGCATGAACACTTCCCCGGACTTTTCAGTTCTTTCCAGCGCGACCCGCTGCCCCGGCCCCGACGCGGTCTGAGGCTCGACGACGCTCTGCGGCGTTGCCCGGCGCGAAAGACCGCAGTTTGTTACAAGCGCCTGGGCAGCACCTAGTGCCGCGGCGACGAACGGTCGGCTGGGCGCGACCAACGGCTCGGCTGCCCCGGGGCCGGACGCAGGCCCCGTTCGCGGGGGCGCGGCACACGCCCCTGCGAACGGGGGGTTGCCGCCAGCAGCGTCGGAATTGAGAATTCAGCGGTATTTAGTCACATCATTCGCTCGCATCTGCTGCCTGGCGGCAGTGGCTGTGGGCCCGAAACCGATCCACGGAGCACTGTCAAAAATGAATTCAACCCCCCGGCTGTCCCCCCTTCGCGCCGCGTGCGCGGCCCTGGCGATGCTGGCGCTTGCGGGGCCGGCGTTGGCCGACGACCCGGTCCGTGGCACGGCGCTCTGCACCGACTCCGAAGCGGCGAACAGCCCGCCGGGCATGAACCCGAGCTTCGTGGCCTGCCTGGCGCAGTTCAACGGCGTCGAAGCGCCCATGACCACGCTGGTCAAGCCGTTCGTCGGCTACGGCAACTTCGACTTCGTCGGTCAGACCCTGCCCGACGGAACGGGCACCAACTCCCCGTTCAACAGTTTCGGCCCTGATTTCATCTTCGGCGTTCTGAAGTTGAAGGCAGCCCAGACCGGCCCGTTCGTGATCGCGCTGGCCTCGTTCGGCGACTACAGCCTGTTCCTCTACGACCCGAGCACGGCCGGCGGCACCCCGGTGTCGAGCATCGAGATCAGCACCTTCGGCACCACCAACTGGTCCCAAGGACCCTATCCGTTGCAGTACGCGAACCTCTACACCCTCGCCGTGCCCGAGCCTGAGACCTATGCGCTGATGCTCGCCGGCCTGGCCGCCACCGGGCTGCTGGCGCGCCGGCGCCGCCAGCAGAGCTGACGCGGGGCTCGCTCCGAAGGCACCAGCCCCGCTTCGTGCGGGGCTTCGCATTGGGGCCGTGCTCGCGCTCGCGCGCACCGCCTGCCGGCCCGACACCGGGTCGTTCCGGAAGCCCTATTCGTAGATCACCCGCGCCGCGCCGGCCCGAGCGCTTTCGCGCCAGCGGTCCAGCGCTGCGTCGCTGGGGTAGAAGCGCACGGCCTCGCCCAGGTCGAGGTCGGCGCTGGCGCGGTCGCGGTGCAGGCGCAAGCGCACCGTGAGCCCCTGGGACGAATCGCCGTGCCCGGTCGCCATGCGGCGTGACGGAAAATCGCGCAGCACATCGGCCACCGGCGGCACGCTGCCATTGAGCTCGACCTGCAAGTATTTGCCAAAGCGGCAGCGCGCGCCCGCCAGGTCCCAGACCTGCTGCACCGTAAGACGCAGGCCGCCCGAGAAGCGGTCGGGCTGCACCTTGCCCTGGATCACGACGAGTTCATCGTCTTTCAACAGCTCACGCCAGGTTTGCAACTGCTCGTCGGTCGCCACGGCTTCGATCGCCTCGCTCTTGTCGTCGAGCTTGAACAGCGCCATGCGCCCGCGCTGGCCGTTGATGACGCGCAGGTCGCTGACGATGCCGGCCAGCAGTTGCGGCTCGCGGCTGTCGAGCAGGTCGGCGATCCGGCGCTTGGCGAACAGGCGTACTTCGTCGGCGCTCTGGTCGAACAAGTGGCCGGAGAGGAAGAAGCCGACTGCCGATTTTTCAAGGCTCAGCCGTTCCTTGATGCTCCACTCTTCGGCCGCCACGAGCGCCGGCTCCTGCGTCGAGGCCGCGTGGGAGTCGTCGGCGTCGTCGAACAGGCCGCCCTGGTCGGCATGGGCGAGTTGCGTGTCGGCAAAATCGAAGGCGAGCGGGATGCTGGCGACCAGTGAGGCGCGGTGGGCCTCCAGCAGATCGAACGCACCGGCCTTGATCAGCGCCTCGACCGCGCGCTTGTTGAGGCGCGCGCGGTCCACCCTGGCGCAGAAATCGAACAGGCTCTTGAACGCGCCGCCCGCGTTGCGCGCCTCGATGATCGCTTCGATCGCGCCCTGCCCGGTGCCCTTGATGGCGCCCAGGCCGTAGCGCACCCGCTTGTCGTCGATGGGCTCGAAGCGGTAGCCGCCGCGGTTCACGTCGGGCGGCTCGAACTCGATGCCCTGCGCCCGCGCGTCGTCGTAGAAGATCTTCAGCTTGTCGGTGTCGTCGAGTGCCACGCTCATGTTGGCGGCGGTGAACTCGGCCGGGAAGTGCACCTTGGCCCAGGCGGTGTGGTACGCCAGCAGCGCATACGCCGCGGCATGCGACTTGTTGAAGCCGTAGCCGGCGAACTTCTCCATCAGGTCGAAGATCTCGTTCGCCTTCGCCTCGCCGATGCCGTTGCCCGCGGCGCCTTCAGCAAATGTGGCGCGCTGAGCCACCATCTCTTCGAGCTTCTTCTTGCCCATCGCGCGGCGCAGCAGGTCGGCGGCACCCAGCGAGTAGCCGCCCAGGCGCTGCGCGACCTGCATCACCTGCTCCTGGTAGACCATGATGCCGTAGGTCTCGCGCAGCACCTCTTCCATCAGCGGGTGCGGGTACTCGACTTCCTCGCGCCCGTGCTTGCGCGCGCAGAACGTGGGGATCAGGTCCATCGGCCCCGGCCGGTACAGCGCCACGAGCGCGATCACGTCCTCGAACACGCTCGGCTTGGCGTCGCGCAGCATGCGCTGCATGCCCGAGCTTTCAAGCTGGAACACGGCGACGGTCTTGCCCTCGGCCATCAACTGATAGGTCCGCCGATCATCGAGCGGCAAGGTCTCGAACTCGAAACCGCGCCGATCGGCGTGGCGCTCCCGGATCAGCTTCTTGGTGAGTTCCAGGATCGTCAGTGTCGCCAGGCCCAGAAAGTCGAACTTCACCAGGCCGATGGCTTCGACATCGTCCTTGTCGAACATGCTCACCGCGCTGTCGCTGCCGGGCTGCATGTAGAGCGGGCAGAAGTCGGTGATCTTGCCCGGCGCGATCAGCACCCCGCCGGCATGCATGCCGACATTGCGCACGATGCCTTCGACGCGCATCGCGAGCGACAGCAGCTCCGCGACCTCGACCTCATTGCGCTCGCGCTGATCGATCTCGGGGTTCTCCTTGCGCGCGTAGATCACGCCACTTTCGGGCCGCTCGGGCACACGCGCCAGCGTGACCACCTTGCCCGGCGGCGCCGGGATCAGCTTGGCGACGCTGTCGACATGGCCGTAGCTCATGCCGAGCACGCGGCCCACGTCGCGCAGCGCGGCCTTGGCGGCCATGGTGCCGAAGGTGGCGATCTGGCTCACCGCGTCACGGCCGTACTTCTGCTTCACGTAGTCGATCACGCGGTCGCGGTTGCCCTGGCAGAAGTCGATGTCGAAGTCGGGCATCGAGACCCGGTCGGGGTTCAGGAAGCGCTCGAACAGCAGGTTGTAGCGCAGCGGGTCGAGATCGGTGATGTAGAGCGAATACGCCACCAGCGAGCCCGCGCCCGAACCGCGGCCCGGGCCGACCGGGCAGCCGTTGTTGCGCGCCCAGGCGATGAAATCGGCAACGATCAGGAAGTAGCCGGGGAAGCCCATCTTGAGGATGGTCTCGATCTCGAACTCAAGCCGTTCGACATAGCGCGCGCGCGCGCGTTCGCGCTGGCCTGCATCCGGATAGAGCTGTTCGAGACGGCGCACCAACCCCTGGTGCGACAGATGGCGGAAATAGGCCTCGGGCGTGAGTTGCACCCCATCGACCAGCGGCGTCGGAAAGGCCGGCAATTGCGGCTCGCCAAGCACCAAAGTGAGGTTGCAGCGGCGCGCGATTTCAACGCTGTTGGCGAGCGCACTCGGCAAGTCGGCGAAGCGCGCTTCCATCTGCGCCTGGGTCTGGAAACACTGCTCGATGTTGAAGCGCTTGACGCGCCGCGGGTTGGTCAGCGTCTCGCCTTCGGCGACGCAGACGCGGGCCTCGTGGGCCTCGAAGTCGTCGGGCGTCTGAAACTGCACCGGATGCGTCGCCACGACCGGCAAGCCGAGTTCGGCCGCCAGCGGCACCGCGGCGCGCACATGGGCCTCGCTCGTCGCGCCGCCGGCGCGTTGCAGCTCGATGTAGAAGCGCCGCGGGAACAGCGCCGCCAGCCGCTGCGCCAGCAGCGTGGCGCGGGCCTTGTCGCGCGCAAGAAGCGCCTGGCCGACGGCGCCGAGATCGGCCCCCGACAGCGCGATCAAGCCCTCGCCGCACTCGGCCAGCCCACTCCACTTCACCCAGGCTTGCGGGCGTGGCTGCGCATCGGTCCAGGCGCGCGACAGCAGCGTGCACAGATTGGCATAGCCCGCGCGCGTCTGTGCCAGCAGCAGCAGCCGGCTGGGATGCTTTTCGCCACCCTCTGGCTCGAGCCAGACATCGGCGCCGACGATCGGCTTCACGCCCTTCTTGCGCGCCGCCGAGTACAGCTTGACAGCGCCGAACAGGTTCGACAAATCGGTGATCGCAAGCGCGCCCTGCGCGTCGGCCGCGGCGGCCGCGACCAGCTCGTCGATGCGCAGCGTGCCATCGACGACGGAGAACTCGGTGTGGGTGCGCAGGTGAACGAAGGCCATGCCTGCATTCTAGAGAGGCGGGCCTGTCGACCCGCCGATTGAAGGTGAACGGCGGGTCCGTAAAATCATCGCGATGAACCGCATCCTCAACCTGTCGGCGTACAAGTTTGCCGCGCTGAGCGACACGGATCGCTTGCAGCAGTGCATTCGCGCCGAGGCCGAGGCGCGCGGCCTGAAGGGAACCGTGCTCCTGGCCGGCGAAGGCATCAACATCGTGCTGGCCGGCGCCGCCGCGCCGCTGCGCGAATTTGTGGCCTGGCTGCGTACCGACCCGCGCCTGGCCGACCTGGCCACCAAGGAAAGCTGGAGCGACGCCGTGCCCTTTGCACGCCTGCTGGTCAAGGTCAAGCGCGAGATCATCCGCATGGATTGCCCGGCCGTGCGCCCGGCCGGCGAACGCGCGCCCGCCGTGAGCCCGGCCACGCTGGCACGCTGGCTAACCACGGGCCACGACGATGCCGGCCGGCCGGTGGTGACGCTCGACACCCGCAACGCCTTTGAGGTCGATCACGGCGCGTTCACCGGCGCGCTCGACTGGCGGCTGAAACGCTTCGGCGAATTCCCCGCCGCGCTGGCCACGCATCGGGGCGAGTTGCAAGGCAAGACCGTCGTCACTTACTGCACCGGCGGCATCCGCTGCGAGAAGGCGGCGATCCTGATGCGCCAGTCCGGCATCGAGAACGTGCTGCAGCTCGACGGCGGCATCCTGGGCTACTTCGAGCAGACAGGGGGCGCGCCGCACTGGCGCGGCCACTGCTTCGTGTTCGATGAGCGCGTGGCGCTCGCGCCCGGGCTCGAACCGGTCGCGGCCTGAGCCGGTTCCTCGATGCTGCGCAAGTCACTCTGGGCGCTGGCACTGCTGTGCGTTGTGCTGCTGGCCGGCGCCGTTATCGCCGTCTGGGCGCCCGACCGCGCCGTCGAGACGCTGAAGCCGCGCTGGGCCGCGCCACCCTCGCGCTTCATCGACATCGGCGGCCTGCAGGTTCACCTGCGGGACGTTGGCCCGCGCGACGACCCGCTGCCGATCGTGCTGATCCACGGCACCTCGGCCAGCCTGCACACCTGGGAAGGCTGGGCGGCCGCACTCAAGGGCCAGCGTCGCGTCGTCAGCTTCGACCTGCCCGGCTTCGGCCTCACCGGCCCGAACACCGGTGGCGACTACGGCATCGCCGCCTACACCCGCTTCGTGCTCGACCTGCTCGACGCGCTGAAGGTCGAGCGCTGCGTGCTCGCCGGCAACTCCCTCGGCGGCGAGATCGCCTGGCGCACCGCTGTGGCGGCGCCGCAGCGCGTGGCCAAACTGGTGCTGGTCGATGCCGGCGGCTACGCCTTCACGCCGCGCTCGGTGCCGCTCGGCTTCCAGTTGGCGCGCATGCCGGTGGTGCGCGACCTGGCGGGTTCGCTGCTGCCGCGCAGCCTGATCGACCGCAGCGTGCGCGAGGTCTATGGCGAGCCGTCGCGGGTGAGCGAGGCGCTGGTCGATCGCTACTACGAGCTGACGCTGCGCGAAGGTAACCGCAAGGCGCTGGTGCAGCGCTTGGGGCAACTCCTGCCGGGGGCGGATTCGGCGCCGATCGCGACACTGCTAACCCCGACGCTGATCCTCTGGGGCGGGCGCGACCGGCTGATCCCTCCCGACCATGCGCAGGCTTTCGCACGCGACATCGCGGGCAGCACGCTGGTGGTGTTCGACGATCTCGGCCATGTGCCGCACGAGGAAGACCCCGCCCGCACGGTTGTCGAGGTGAAGCGCTTCCTGGGCATCGCGCCAGGGGTGTAAGGTTTCTGCCTTCGCCCTGCCCCAGCCCGCCGCACCGCCATGGCCTCCACCGCCGACAACCTGCGCTCGATCGCCAAGTACCGCGCCAAGGCAGCGGGTTACGACGCAACCACCGGGCCGACCTCGGGCATCCGGATGCGTTGTATAGACAACCTCGCGCTGCGCGAGGGCGAGACCGTGCTCGACGTCGGTTGCGGCACCGGGCTCAGTTTCGAGCCGCTGTTGCAGCGGGTTGGCAAAAGCGGCCGCTTGCTCGCCTTCGAGCAAAGCCCCGAGATGCATGCCCTGGCGGCGGTGCGCGCGCAGCAGCTGCACGCCGCCGGTTGGCGCGTCGAGTTGCATCTCGCGAGCGCCGAAGACGTGCGCCTCTCGGCCGCGCCCGACGCGGCGCTGTGGCACTACGTGCACGACATCACCCGGACCCCGGCGGCGCTGGACAACCTGTTCGCACAAATGCCGGCCGGCACGCGCCTGGCGATCGCGGGCATGAAGTTCTTTCCCTGGTACCTGGCGCCGCTGAACCTGCTGGCCTGGCTGAAGAACCGCCCGTACAACGTGCACGGGCATGAACTGCGCCGGCCGTGGAGCCTGATCGAGCCGCGGCTTGACGGCTTCAGCCGCAGCAGCACCCAAGGCGGCATGGGCTACATCGGCGTCGGCCGCGTGGCCGCGAAGAAGGGAGCGACATGAATCATCCATCGACGAGCCTCTATCCCGCGCAGGCCTCGCAAGCCCCGCTCGCCGCCTTGTTCGGCCAGGTCCGTGCCGCCAGCGAGACACTGATCGCACCGCTGACGGCCGAGGATTGCCAGGTCCAGTCGTTCCCCGACGCCAGCCCCGCCAAGTGGCATCTGGCCCATGTGACCTGGTTCTTCGAGACCTTCGTTCTCGAGCGGTTCGAGGCCGGCTTCAAGCCTTTCGATCCGCGCTTCCGCGTGCTCTTCAACAGCTACTACCAGGGCGTCGGCGAGCAGCATCCGCGACCCCAGCGCGGGCTGCTGACGCACCCTGCGCTGGCCGAGGTGCTGCGCTACCGGGCGCAGGTGGACGCGCGCACGCAGGCCTTGCTGGCTACCCGTCATGACGACCCGGATACAAGGGCGCTTGTCGTGCTCGGCCTGCAGCACGAACAACAGCACCAGGAACTGCTGCTGACCGACATCAAGCACGCCCTGTCGTGCAGCCCCGGCCACGCGGCTTATGCGCGGCGCTGGCCGATGGCAGCGGTGCAGCCGCAGCCCCTGCGCTGGTTCGGCTTTGCCGAAGGCCTGCGCGAGATCGGCCACGATGCGGCGCTCGACGGCGACTTCTGCTTCGACAACGAGACGGCGCGCCATCGCGTCTGGCTCGATGCGTTCGAGATCGCGTCGCGTCCGGTGAGCTACGGTGAGTACCTGGCGTTCATCGACGACGGCGGCTACCGCCGGCCCGAGCTCTGGTTGGCGATGGGCTGGGACTGGGTTCGCGGTGCGTCCCGCGAGGCACCGCTTTACTGGCAGCGCGTCGAGGCCCGCTGGCACAACCACACGCTGCAAGGCCTGGTCGAAATCGACGCCCACACGCCGGTGTGCCACCTGAGCTACTTCGAAGCCGACGCCTACGCCCGCTGGGCCGGCGCACGCCTGCCGACCGAAGCCGAATGGGAACACGCGGCGCGCAGCCTGCAATCGCCCGCCGCGGCCCGGCTGCGCGGTGGTAGTGGTGGTGGCAACTTCGCCGACCGCGGCGCCTTCCATCCGCTGCCGCAACCGCAGGCCGCCGACGAGCCGGTGCAACTGTTCGGCGACGTGTGGGAATGGACGCAGTCGAACTACAACCCCTACCCCGGCTACCGGCCGCTGCCCGGCGCGGTGGGCGAATACAACGGCAAGTTCATGTGCAACCAGTTCGTGCTGCGCGGCGGCTCGTGCGCCACGCCGCCCGGGCATGTGCGGGCGAGTTATCGCAACTTCTTTCCGCCGGAGGCGCAGTGGCAGTTCAGTGGCGTGCGGTTGGCGCGCGGTTAATGCGGTTGCAGCGCCTTATAGAGTGTGTACGGGTCAGC
>JANOVJ010000071.1:0-19532 GCA_031417295.1 bacterium
CCGGCAATGCGCACTTCCCGCCGACGGGCTGGCAGATGTCGAACATCCACGCCGGCACCGGCGTGGGCAACGTGATCCCGGGCGAACTGGTGGTGGATTTCAACTTCCGCTTCAGCACCGAAGCTACGCCCGAGGCGCTGAAGGCGCGCGTGCGCGGCGTGCTCGACCGCCACGCGCTCGACCACGAGATCGTGTGGACCCTGGGCGGCGAGCCGTTCCTCACGCCCGTCGGCAACTTGAGCGAAGCGCTTTGCGGCGCCATTCGCAGCGAGACCGGCATCGAGCCTCAACTCTCGACGACCGGCGGCACCTCCGACGGCCGTTTTATCGCGAAGATCTGCCCGCAGGTAGTAGAGTTCGGCCCGCTCAATGCCAGCATCCACCAGATCGACGAGCATGTCGAGGTGGCCAGCATCGAGCCGCTGAAGAACATCTACCGCAAAACACTCGAAGCGCTTTTGACATGACCTTGATCGACCTCATCACCGCGCAAAGCGCCCGCCTCAAACAGGCGGGCGTTTCGTTTGGGCACGGCACCACGAACGCCTTTGACGAGGCGGCCTGGCTGGTGCTGTGGTCGCTCGGCATGCCGCTGGACGAACTTGAAACGCAGGCGAAGCGCGAACTGAGTGGCGACGAAGAAGCGCGCGCCGAAGCGCTGGTCGCGCAGCGCATCGCGACGCGGCAGCCGGCCGCGTACCTGACGCAGGAAGCCTGGCTGCAGAACGTGCCGTTCTACGTTGACGCGCGCACCATCGTGCCGCGCTCGTTCATCGCCGAGTTGCTGGCCGATGGCGAGGGCGCGGGCACATTGGACGCTTGGCTGAGCGACCGCACGCTGCGCGTGCTCGACCTGTGCACCGGCAACGGCAGCCTGGCCGTGATCGCAGCGATGGCCTACCCGGAGATCACGGTCGATGCCTGCGACCTGTCGGAAGACGCGCTGGCCGTGGCGCGAATCAATGTCGATCGACACAAGCTGGCGCATCGCATCGCGCTGCTGCAATCCGACCTGTTCGCGAACATGCCGGGCAGCTACGACCTGATCGTCTGCAACCCGCCTTACGTCAACACCGCAAGCATGGCCGCCCTCCCCGCCGAGTACCAGGCAGAGCCAGCCCTGGCGCTGGCCGGCGGCGACGACGGCATGGACCTGGTGCGCCGCATCCTTGCCGTCGCGCCGGGCCACCTGAACGACGACGGCGTGCTGGTGCTGGAGATCGGCAACGAGCGCCACCACTTCGAGCACGCCTTCCGCCGCCTCGAAGTGGCCTGGCTGGAGACGAGCGCTGGCGACGGCCAGGTGCTGCTCGTCACCCGCGACGCGCTGCAAGGCTGGAGCCGCCGATGATCACGCTGCGCAACCTCACGCTGCGCCGCGGCACCAAGGTCGTGTTGAACCAGGCCAACCTGACGCTGAACCCGGGCGAGAAGATCGGCCTTGTCGGCCGCAACGGCGCGGGCAAGTCGTCGCTGTTCGCGCTGCTGACGCACAAGCTGCAAGCCGATGCGGGCGACGCTGACTACCCGGCCCGCTGGCGCCTGGCCGAAGTCGTGCAGACCATGCCCGAGACGGAGGACGGCGCGACCGACTACGTGCTGCAAGGCGACACCCGCCTGATGGAAGCCGAGGCCGCGCTGGCCGCCGCCGAAGCCGCCGACGACGGCCACGCGATGGGCGAAGCCCACCACGAGCTCGCCGAGGCCGGCGTGTTCGACGCCCGCCCGCGCGCGCAGGCCTTGCTGATGGGCCTGGGCTTCAAACTCGAACAGCTCGACGCGCCGGTGAACAGTTTTTCCGGCGGCTGGCGGATGCGCCTGCAGCTGGCTCGCGCGCTGATGTGCCCGGCCGATTTGATGCTGCTCGACGAGCCGACGAACCACCTCGACCTCGACGCGCTGGTCTGGCTCGAAGCGTGGTTGCAGCGCTACGAAGGCACGATGATCGTGATCAGCCACGACCGCGAGTTCCTCGATGCGATCACCCGCGTCACGGTGCATCTCGACGAAGCGCAACTGACGCGCTACACCGGCAACTACACCGCGTTCGAAGAGATGCGCGCGATCCGGCTCGAGCAGGCCTCGGCCGCCTTCGGCAAACAGCAGGACCGCATTGCGCACCTGCAAAAGTTCATCACCCGCTTCAAGGCCAAGGCGAGCAAGGCCAAGCAGGCGCAGAGCCGCGTCAAGGCGCTGGAACGGATGGAGCGCCTCGCGCCGGTGCTGACGGCGAGCGACTTCAGCTTCGAGTTCCGCGAGCCGCTGAGCCTGCCGAACCCGATGCTGAGCTTCGATGACGTGGCTTGCGGCTACCGCAGCGACGAGGGCGAGACGACGATCGTGCGCGGCATCCGCCGTTCGGTGCTGGCCGGGCAGCGCATCGGCATCCTCGGCGCCAACGGCCAGGGCAAGTCGACCGTGGTGAAAACGGTGGCCCGCATGCAACCCGCGCTCGGCGGCGAGATCATCGAAGGCAAGGGCCTCGTGATCGGCTACTTCGCGCAGCAGGAGCTCGACGTGCTGCGCCTCGACGAAGGGCCGCTCGCGCACATGGTGCGGCTGGCCAAAGACATCGGGCCGATGGCGCGCGAGCAGGAGCTGCGCGACTTCCTCGGCAACTTCCGCTTCGTCGGCGAGATGGTGCACCAGGCCGTCGGGTCGCTCTCGGGCGGTGAGAAGGCGCGGCTGGTGCTCGCGATGCTGGTCTGGCAGCGGCCGAACCTGCTGCTGCTCGACGAGCCGACGAATCACCTCGACCTGCAAACGCGCGAGGCGCTGTCGATGGCGCTCAACGAGTACGAAGGCACGGTCATGCTCGTCAGCCACGACCGCGCGTTGCTGCGCGAGGTCTGCGACGAGTTCTGGCTGGTGGCTGGCGGCGCAGTGAAGCCCTTCGACGGCGACCTCGACGATTACCAGCAATGGCTGCTCGAACAGTCGCGCGCCGCGGCGCGGGCGGCCAAGGCGGCGCGCAGCGACGCCTCTTCCGCGCCGCCCGCGCGCAGCGACAAGGCCGCGCCGGCACCCGCGCCCGCTGTCAAGCTGACCCAGGCGCTTGCAGCAGCGCCGGCCGCTGGGGCGCCGGGCAGCGGCAAGCGCGATGATCGCAAGGCGTCTGCCGCGGCGCGGCAAAGGCTCGCCGAGCAGGCCAAGCCCTTGAAGACCGAACTCGCCAAGCTGGAGAAGCGCATGGCCGAAGCCATTGCGCAACGCGACCGGCTGACCGCGGCGATGGCCGTGCCCGCCACTGGCGCCGCGGACCGTGCCGACCAAGGCCGCCAATTGCGGCAAGCCGGCGACGCGCTGGAGGCGCTGGAATCACGCTGGCTAGAACTCGGCGCGCAGATCGAAGCGATCACGCCGGGTTGAGGCGCGGTGGCAGCCGAGTTCTTCCGGGGGGAGGGATGGCGGCGAGGTTCAGGCGAAGAGGGCGTTGGCGCCACCTGAGCCTCGATCGCCACCACCAATAAAATTGCTTGCAATTAAATTGGCAGATTGATAATATGCGGCGATGCCTGGATTGCGCAAGCCCGCCAAGGAGTCGTCCGCCGCCGCGTTGCTGCGGCTCGACAACCAGTTGTGCTTTGCCCTGTACTCCACCTCGTTGACGATGACCAAACTCTACAAGCCGGTGCTCGAACGCCTCGGCCTCAGCTATCCGCAGTACCTGGTGATGCTGGCGTTGTGGGAAACCGCGCCGTTGACGGTTGGCGACCTCGGTGCCCGGCTGTTCCTCGATTCCGGCACGCTGACCCCGCTGCTCAAGCGCATGGAGGGCTCGGGCTGGCTGCTCCGCGAGCGCGATGCAGCCGACGAACGGCGCGTGCTCGTCAGCCTGAGCGAGGCTGGCCGGGCGCTGCGCAAGCAGGCCGGCGGCGTGCCACGCGAAGTGGCCTGCGCCACCCAGTGCAGCATGGACGAGCTGGCCGATCTGACCCGGCGCCTCCAAACCCTGCGCGGCAACATCGGCGCCACGCTCCATGCGCCGCTCGATGCGCCGCTCACTTCTCTCCTCGACGCGGCGGCTTGAGCCGCGTCACTTCTCCCTGCCCTCAACCCAAAGGAAACCCATCATGGCACTCGACAAAGTCCTCTACACCGCCCACGCCACCGCCACCGGGGGCCGCGCCGGCACCGCCGAATCGTCCGACGGTGCGCTCAAGGTCGCGCTCAGCACCCCCAAGGAACTGGGCGGCGGCGGCGGCCCGGGCACGAACCCGGAACAGATGTTCGCAGCCGGCTATTCGGCCTGCTTCATCGGCGCGATGAAGGCCGTTGCCGGTGGGCAAAAGATTGCGCTGCCGGCCGACGTTTCGATCACCTCTGACGTCGGCATCGGCCCGATCCCGGGCGGCTTCGGGATCCAGGTTGCCATGGCGATCACGATCCCTGGGATGGAGCGTGCCGCCGCCGAAGCGCTGGTCGCCGCGGCGCACAAGGTGTGCCCGTATTCGAACGCAACCCGCGGCAACATCGACGTCACCCTGACGGTGGTCTGATGGTGGTCTGACGCGATGACGACCCCAAGCTCACTGCGTTTCGCGCCTTGCAGGCCGCGCCGGCCCATTGGCCCGGCCCTTCGCCAGGCACGAAGAGTCCACTGGACTCTTCACGTCCGGGCTCAGCCCCCGAGGGGCGCTCAGTCGGCTTGGGGCGGCCCGGCGCTCGACTGGTGCGCGCGCGCTGCCGAGCCAGCTACCCGGCGCTGAGCAGGCGCAGCAGCAGCTCGACGCGCGCTTGCCCTGCCGTCAGCGCGCCGGCCGACTCGAACGCGTCGTGCCCGGTCGGCACGATCGGGCCTTCACCCACGCGCGAGCAGCGCAGTACCTGCACGCCGCCTTCCTCGCGCGCGCGCAGCAACGCCGCTTCAAGCCGCCGGTGCAGCGTGCCGTTGCCGGTGCCGGCGACCACGATGCCGTCGATGCCATGGGCGCGCAGCGCATCGACAATGCCGCCGTCAGCGTCGCCATGGCTCATCACGATCGCCACCCGCGGCGGCTTCTCGCGCGCCAGCAACGCGAGGCCCAGCGCTGGGCCCGCAGGCCACGGCCGCCACAGCGTCAGCCGCCCTTCTTCGACCGTGCCCAGCGGCCCCGCATCGCCCGAGCCGAAGGCGTCGATGCGGTAGGTGTGGCGCTTGCGCACGTCGAGCCCGCTGTGGATGCGGCCGGCCAGCACCGCGACCACCCCCTGCGCGCCCGGGTGCTGCGCCACGCGAACGGCGTCGAGCAGGTTCTGCGGGCCGTCACTTTGCAGTGCCGTGGCCGGGCGCATCGCGGCCGTCAGCACGACCGGCTTGTCGGGCGCCAGCACCCGTTGCAGCAGGTAGGCGGTTTCCTCCAGCGTGTCGGTGCCGTGGGTGACCACCACGCCGGCCACGTCGCTGCGGTCGACGTGGTACGCCACGCGGTCGGCGAGGGCGCGCCAGATCGCGAAGCTCATGTCCTTGCTGTCGACCTGCGCCACCTGCTCGGTCTGCAAGGCCACGTCGGCCAGCGCCGGAATGCGCGCCACCAGCTCGGCCACGCCGATCTGCGCCGCCCGGTAGCCGACGTTGTCGCCAGGGTCGGCTGCCGTGCCGGCAAGCGTGCCGCCGGTCCCCAGGATGACGACTTTTGCGTCCGCGTTTTGCATTTTTCTCGAAGCTGGATGAAAATACAGGTACTGGATGAATGTTCAGCTTTGTCACAAACGCCAACAGCCCGAGGTCGCCATGCAAGAAAGCCCGAAGCTCACACCGCGCCAGCAACAGGTTCTCGACCTCGTTCAAAGCGCCATCGAACGCACTGGCGCCCCGCCCACCCGGGCCGAGATTGCCGCCGAGCTGGGCTTTCGTTCCGCGAACGCGGCCGAAGAGCATCTGCAAGCTCTGGCGCGCAAAGGCGCGCTCGAACTGGTGGGCGGCACCTCGCGCGGCATCCGCTTGAAGTCTGACACATTGCGGGCCCTGCATCTGTCCAGAAACCGCCAGTTCTCGCTGCCGCTGCCCGGCTTCGCGCAGCTCACGCTGCCGCTGGTGGGCCGGGTTGCGGCGGGCAGCCCGATCCTGGCGCTGGAGCACATTGACCAGACCTACCTGCTCGAAGCCAGCATGTTCCCGCGCCGCCCCGACTACCTGCTCAAGGTGCGCGGCATGAGCATGCGCGACGCCGGCATCGTCGACGGCGACCTGCTGGCGGTGCAGAAAACGCAAGAGGCCAAGAACGGCCAGATCGTCGTCGCCCGGCTCGACGACGAGGTCACGGTGAAGCGTTTCAAGCGCACCGGTTCGCGGATCGAGCTGCTGCCCGAAAACCCCGACTTCGCGCCGATCGTCGTTTCCGGCAGCGGTGAGCCCGCCCATGAGTTTGCGATCGAGGGCCTCGCGGTCGGGCTGATTCGCAACAACATGATGTTCTGAAGATATGACCGCCCTCAAGCGCAAGGCTTGCGCACTTCGCACCCACGCAACAACCGTTGCAGCCCCGCTTGCAGCGGCTCGGCAGCGGGCCCCCGCCAAGGCCCGCACGGCAGCCGAGTGTGAGGCGTTCGAACAACTGCCCAATGTCGGCCCGGCGCTCGCCGCCGATCTGCGCTTGCTCGGCGTCGAGCATCCGCAGGCGTTGGCCGCGCTGGAGCCGTTTGCGCTCTACCAGGCGCTGTGCGCCCGTACCGGGCGGCGCCACGACCCTTGTGTCCTCGACAGCTTCATGGCCATCACCGACTTCATGCGTGGCGCGGCGGCCGCGCCGTGGTGGGCCTACACCGCCCAGCGCAAGCGTTTGTTCGGCCCGCTCTGACGGCCGGCCTCGGGGGCGTGGCAACGCCCGATCAGGCGGTCGAATGTGGCTTTGTTCACGGTTTCATCGTGCCCGGCCATGGACAAGACTCAGTTTTCGCGCGATTCGAGCCCTTCGCGCCCACCGAGCCCACCTGCCCGCCGCCATGTTCACCGAAATCATCTACCGACTGCGCCGACAGGCACTGCGTTTTGGCAGCCGGCGCCGGATCGAAATCTGCCCGCCGGCACTGCTGCACGGGACGGCCGGGTTCGCACCCGGCTGGCGCAGTTGGTTGCAAGCCGGCTGGAGTGCGTCGGCCAGCGGCTTGGCTGACCCGCGGCACGCTGCGGTGGAAGGTGGCAACGAACCGCGCCTGCGGCGGGTTCGCGACGAGTTTCTGCAAGCGCTGCTGGACATCCGCACCCAGCAGGCCGGCATGTTGCAAGGCCGGATCCGCATCGCGCGTTCACTGCGCGAGCTCTGGCACCTGCGGCCCGAAGTCTTCAGGCTGGTGGCGTTGCATTTCAGCCAGGCCGAGGCGCAATCCCGGCTCGACCGGCTGAACCGTCACTTTCCGACGCGGTCGCCGCGCTCGGGCTTCGGCCTGCTCGACCTGCCGGCGGCCCGCGAACGGGCCGCTCACCGTCCCGAGAAGAGCCTGGGGCGCTAGCAGGCTTTCAGCGCTCGAAGCGAGCCGCGAGCCGCGAGCCCGCAGCCGGCTACGCCGCGCCGAGGAAATCGCCCTTGCCCAACTCGACGCCGTTGTGGCGCAGCAGGGCATAAGTGGTGGTGACGTGGAAGTAGAAGTTCGGCAACGCAAAGTGCTTCAGGTAGGCCTCTCCCTTGAGCACCATAGGGCCGTCGCGCCGTGGCACCGTGACGTCGCGTTCGTCGCTGCCGTCGAGCCGGGCCGCCGGAACCGACAGCACGTAGTCGATCGTCAAACGCACCCGAGCCTGCAGCTCGGCGAGCGTGGTCTCGGTGTCATCGACCTTCGGCGCTTCGACGCCGGCCAGCCGGGCGACGCCGAACTTGGCCGCATCGCACGCGATCTGCACCTGTTTGACCAGCGGCAGCATGTCGGGCGCCAGCCGCGCGCCAAGCAGCACGCCGGGCTCGAACTTCTTCGCCGCCGCATGGGCCTCGGCCTTGGCCAGCCACTGGCTCAGGTTGCCTAGCATGCGCACGAAGACAGGCACGCTGGCGGAATGCATCGATAGCGACATGGCGGATCCTTGATGGGTGAACAGGCCGTGGATGCTATCGGTTACGAGCCCGGCGTGCACAATCACGCGCACGCCGAATCTCCCGCCCGCCCGTGAACATCATCATCCTCGACGACTACCAGGACGCGGTGCGCAAACTCCAGTGCGCCGGCCGCCTGGAGCAGCTCAATGCCAAGGTCTTCACCAACACCGTCAAGGGCATCGGCCAGTTGTCGGTGCGGCTGCGCGACGCCGAAGTGCTGGTGCTGATCCGCGAGCGCAGCCACTTCCCGCGGCAGTTGCTGGAGAAGCTGACCAAGCTCAAGCTGATTGCGCAGACCGGACGCGTCGGCCCGCACATCGATCTCGACACCTGCACCCGGATGGGCATCGCGGTCGCCGAGGGCGTGGGCTCGCCGGTCGCAACCGCCGAGCTGACCTGGGCCCTCATCATGGCCGCGATGCGCCGCCTGCCGCAGTACGTAGGCAACCTGAAGCACGGTGCGTGGCAGCAGTCGGGCCTGAAGGCGGCGTCGATGCCGCCCAACTTCGGGATCGGCATGGTGCTCAAGGGCCGCACGCTCGGCATCTGGGGCTATGGCCGGATCGGCGCGCTGGTGGCCGGCTTCGGCCGGGCCTTCGGCATGAACGTGATCGTCTGGGGCAGCGAGGCCTCGCGCCTGCGCGCCAGCGCCGACGGCCTGGAGGCGGCGCCTTCGTGCGAGGCATTCTTCGAGACCTGCGACGTGCTCTCGCTGCACCTGCGGCTGACCGACGTGACCCGCGGCATCGTGCGCCTGGCCGACTTGTCGCGGATGAAGCCGATGTCGCTGCTCGTCAACACCTCGCGCGCCGAACTGGTCGAAGACGGCGCGCTGGTCGGTGCGCTCAACCGCGGCCGGCCGGGCATGGCCGCAGTCGATGTGTTCGAGAGCGAACCCATCCTGCAAGGCCATCCGTTGCTGCGGCTGGAGAACGCCATCTGCACGCCGCACATCGGCTACGTCGAGCAGGACAGCTACGAAACGCTGTTCAGCGCGGCGTTCGACAACGTGGTGAATTTCATCGACGGCAAGCCGAGCCATATCGTCAACCCCGAGGCGCTGCGCGTGTTGCGCTGAGCGCGGCCCATGACGCAGCGCCCACCCGGCCCGCCGCCTGATGCGCTGCGCTCCGCGCCGCAGTCGGCGCTCGATCTGGCCCGGGTCTTCAACCGGATGGCGCTGCAGGGCTTCGGCGGCGTGCTGGCGGTGGCGCAGATCGAGCTCGTCGAACGCACCGGCTGGCTGACGCGCGAAGAGTTTGTCGAGGCGCTGTCGGTTGCCCAGGTGCTGCCCGGCCCGAACGTCTGCAACCTGGCGCTGATGGTCGGCGACCGTTTTTTCGGCTGGCGCGGCGCCTTCGCGGCGCTGCTGGGAATGATGTTGCTGCCGCTAGCGATCGTGCTCGTGCTCGCCGCCGCTTACGCGCACTGGGCGCACCTGCCGGCCGTCAGCGGCGCGCTGCGCGGCATGGGCGCGGTGGCAGCCGGGCTGGTGATCACCACCGCGCTCAAGCTGGCCCTCGCGCTCAAGGCGAGCCCGCTCGGCGTGCCGTTGTGCGTGGCCTTCGGCGGCGTGACCTTCGCCGCGATCGCGCTCGCGCGGCTGCCGCTCGCCGGGGTGGTTTGCGGGCTCGGCGCGCTCGCCATCGGTGCCGCCTGGTGGCGGCTGCGATGAGGGCAAGCAGCCGAGCCTGCACCGCGGATCGCCCAGCGTGAACGAGCTTTCCGCGACCGAGCTGCTCGGCCTGTTCGGGCACTTCCTGGTGCTCTCGGTGCTCGCCGTCGGCGGTGCAATCACGACCGCGACCGACATGCACCGCTACCTGGTGGTCGAGCAGCACTGGCTCAGCGACAGCCAGTTCACCGCGTCGGTCGCGCTCGCCCAAGCGGCGCCCGGGCCGAACGTGTTGTTCGTTGCCGTGCTCGGCTGGAACGTCGCCGGGCCGACGGGTGCGGCCGTGACGCTGCTCGGCATCATGCTGCCCTCGACCACGCTCGCGCTGTGGGCCACACGCTGGGGTGCGAGGCGCCGCGAGACGCTCGGTGTGCGCGCCTTCACCCAGGGCCTGGCGCCGCTCACGATCGGCCTGCTGCTGGCTACTGGCTGGGTGCTGACCGATCCGGCACGCGGCCATGCCGGCTTGATGGCGCTGGTGGCCGTCACCGTGGTGGTGATGCTGCGCAGCAAGCTGAGCCCGGTCTGGATGGTGGCCGTGGGCATGTTGGCGGGCGCGCTGGGCTGGGTCTAGCGGCGCGACCGGCGCGCTCAGCCCTGCAGCGCGTCGCCCACCACCACGCGCAATTCGGCCAGGTCGCTGGCCAGGGCTTGCGGCATCGCGTCCCAATCCGGCCGGGCGCCGATCAAGACCTCGGTGCCGCCCTCGCCCGCCCGACGCACCAGCACGCTCAGCGGCACTTCCATCCGCGGCGGCGTGTCGCCCATCAATACCGGCGTGCCGCCCTGGCTCGATTCGAGCACGATCACCTGGGTGGCCACGCCAGGCCTGACCGAGACGGCTCTGGCGCCTTGCTCGAAACGGGCGAACACCGCCATCCCGTGCTGGCGCGCCGAGGCTTCGATGCGCAGCACCGTTTCGGCCACGCCATAAGGGCTGTGTCGGCGCAGCGCCGGGCGTTCCTCGGCGCCGCTGCGCGCGGCCGCACTGCCAGCCTGGCCGAGGGCGGCCATCACGACCGCCAGGGCCCCGGTTCGCCAGACCCGCATCGGATGTTTCATCATCGTGCTTCTCCCGCAGCCCAAAACCGGACTGTGGCAGCGCGATGTGTCCGCTTCATTGCAGCGCCGCTGCGGTGGTAAAGATCGGTAACGCCTTCCCCGCATGGGGGCCGCGGGTTGTTACGCCTCCGGCCTTCAGCCGCGGCCGACGAAGGGCATCTTGGTCGCCATCACGGTCATGAACTGGACGTTGGCTTCTAGCGGCAGGCTGGCCATGTGGACCACCGCGTTGGCGACATGCTGCACGTCCATCACCGCCTCGATCGCGATCTCGCCGCTGGCCTGCGCGACGCCGGTGGTCATGCGCCGTGCCATGTCGGTCAGCGCGTTGCCGATGTCGATCTGGCCGCAAGCGATGTCGTGCTGCCGGCCGTCGAGCGAGGTCGATTTGGTGAGCCCCGTGATGGCGTGCTTGGTTGCGGTGTAGGGGGCGGAATTCGGCCGTGGCGCGTGGGCCGAGATCGACCCGTTGTTGACGATCCGTCCGCCGCGAGGCGTTTGCCGCTTCATCAGCTTGAAGGCCTGCTGGGTGCACAGGAAGGCACCGGTGAGGTTCACGTCGACGACGGCTTTCCATTGCTCGAAGGTCACGTCCTCGATCGCGACCGCCGGGGCGCCGAGCCCGGCGTTGTTGAACAGCAGGTCGAGCCGGCCAAAGGCCTGCTCGGTGCGCTCGAACAGCGCCGCGACCGAGGCCGGATCGCTCACGTCGGTGGCGTGCCCGAGCACGCGCTCCGGCCCGGCGCCTGACTCGGCGGCCACGGCGTCGAGCAGGGCCTGGCGCCTGCCGGCCAGAACAACCCGGTAGCCTTCGGCCAGCAAGGCCAGCGCCACGGCCTTGCCGATCCCGGTGCCGGCACCGGTGACGAGGGCCACCTTGTCATGCGATTTCATTCAGTGTCTCCAACGGTGGCGGGATCGGCCCGGGCGGCCGCCCGGTTCAGGCTTCGCGGGTGCCGAAGATCTTGTCGCCGGCATCGCCGAGGCCGGGGATGATGTAGCCGACTTCGTTCAGGTGGCTGTCGATCGCTGCCGTCCAGCAGCGCACGTCGGGGTGTGCCTTGGCGAGTGCGGCCACGCCTTCGGGGGCAGCCACCAGCACCAGCGCGCGGATGTCCTTGCAGCCGCGCTGCTTCAGCAAATCGACCGTCGCGATCATCGAGCCGGCGGTGGCCAGCATCGGGTCGATGATGATTGCGGTGCGCTCGTCGAGGTGGCCGACGAACTTCTCGAAGTAGTTTTCCGGCTGCAGGGTTTCGTGGTTGCGGCTCAAGCCGACCACGCTGACCTTGGCGCTCGGGATCATGTCGAGCACGCCGTCGAGCATGCCCAGGCCGGCGCGAAGGATCGGCACCACCGTGACTTTGCGGCCGCGGATCTGCTCGATCTCGGTCGGCCCGCTCCAGCATTGGATCGTGACCTTCTCGAGCGGAAAGTCGGCCGTGGCCTCGTACGCGAGCAGGCGCGCGAGTTCGTTGGTCAGCTCGCGGAATTTCTTGGTCGAGATGTTGTCCTCGCGCAGCAAGCCGACCTTGTGCTTGACCAGCGGGTGTTTGACATCGATCACGGACATGCGCTGTTCCTCAGTTCGACGGTGTCCCGAGACGCTGGCGCAGCGCCTCGTACAGGCAGATGCCACTGGCCACCGACACGTTCAGGCTTTCGACCGCGCCGCGCATCGGCAAGCGCACCAGTTCGTCGCAGGTGCGCGCAGTGAGCTGGCGCAGACCGGAACCCTCGGCGCCCAGCACCAGCGCCACTGGCCCGCTGAGGTCGATGTCATAGAGCGACTTCGTGGCATCGTCCGAAGTCCCGATGACGCGGATGTCGCGCTCCTTCAGCTCGTTCAGCGTTCGCGCCAGATTCGTCACCATGAAGTACGGCACCGTCTCGGCCGCGCCGCTGGCGACCTTGGCCACGGTCGCGTTGATGCCGACCGCGTGGTCCTTTGGCGCGACCACGGCGTGCGCGCCCGCGCCGTCGGCTACGCGCAGGCAGGCGCCCAGGTTGTGCGGGTCGGTCACCCCGTCGAGCACCAGCAGCAGCGCCGGGCCGGCCACCGCGTCGAGCGTGCCGTCGAGCGAGTTCGACAGGCTCAGCGGCGTGACCCGTGCGACCACACCTTGGTGGCGCGACGAGCCGCCCAGGCTGGACAAGCGCGCGTCGTCGCTGTCGATCAGCTTCGCGCCGGCCTCCTTCGCGCGTTCGACGAAGGCCCGCATTCGCTGGTCGCGACGGCTGGCATCGACATGGATCTCGACGATCGTTGCCGGCGCCGTCTTCAGCCGCACGGTGACGGCATGAAAGCCGAACAGAATCTTGTTGCTCATGGGTGAACTGTAGCGGGTGCCCGATCACGCCCGCCAGCGCATCCACACCATCACTGCGCCGATCAGCAGCGGCTGGTGCAGCATGTAGAAGCTCAGCGGCCAGCGCCCCAGCGCCGCCGACGGCCGCAGCACGGCAGGAAGCGGCCCGCCGAGCCACGACCGGCGATGCACCAACAGCCACTGCCCGGCGGCCAGGCCCCACCACATCAGCCCCAGCCAGGGCAAGAGCGGCACGTAGTCTTCGGTGATCGGCTTGTGCGTGACCAGGCCCAGCCAGCTGAACGCCGGGCCGTCGAAGAACGGGTGCGCGGCGACGCGTGGCAGCACGATCGCCAGTGCACCGAGCAGCCAGAGCCAGCGGCCCCAGCCGCCCGTCAGGCGGGTCACGATCAGCATCAGAGCAATGCCGTGCAGCACGCCGAAGGCGATGTAGCTGTTGGGGAACATCGGGTAGGAGCCCAGCGTCACCAGCAGCGCACAGCCGGCCACCTGGGCCCAGCGCTTCCAGAACCGCGGCCAGCCCTGGTTCTGGTGAAGCGCGAGCGCCTGACCCAGCCCGGCGCAGAAGAGAAACAGGCTCACGATGCAGGCCCGCTGCACGGTCCACAACGGATCGGTGTGAAAGTTCTGGCGCGGCAGCAGCAAGCCGAAGTGATTCAGGTCGAAGGCGAAGTGAAACAAGGCCATCCAGACCATGGCCAGGCCGCGCAGCGCATCGAGCCGATCGAAGCGTTCGGCCACGAAACTTGAAGGTTCGGTCACGGCGTGACGATATCCCACTGTCGCCCGGCAGGCGGCGCCCGCGCAACCGCCAAATCACCGGCCCTTGACGTCCACGCAACACCGGCCCGGCCGATCGCCTTCGGCCGCACGGCACAGGATATCCTCGCTTCCTGATGATCACCGAGTCTTCCGTCGAAGCGGCCGTGCGCCGTGAAATGCTGCGCCTGGCGCTGCACAACTCGGGGCGCAGCGTGCCGCTGCAACTGGTTGCGGTGGCCTTTCTGGTTTACCTCGGCGTCACCAGTGACCGCCTGACCGCCGGCCTGCTGACGGGCTTGCTCGGGCTGGTCGTGGCCGGTTGGCGGCTGCGCATCTCGCGCCTCTACGCCACCCCGGCCACCCTGCACGATACCGAACTGCAGCGGGCCCAATGGGAGCTCGAGGGCAACGCCCTGCTTGCTGGCGCGATGTGGTCGGTGAGCACGGCCGGCATCTACCCGATGCTGCACGGCACGACGGCCACCACCTACGTGGCGATGGTGTTCGGCTCGATCACGGTGGCCGCGTTCTTCATGACGCTCGTCGGCCGTTCGTTCGCGATCCTCGCCGCGGTGCAACTCGGTGGCCTGGTCGTGGTCAGCTCGGCGGTGAGTGCGGTGGCGTCGCTGCCGCTGGTGGCGCTGGCCATCATCTTCGGCCTGACGGTGCTGCGCGGCTCGCGAGAGTTCAAGGAGTCGGCCACGCGGGCGATCCGCCACAGCCTCGAGGCCGACGCCGCCAACGCGTCGCTGCAGCAGGCCAAGGAATCGGCCGAGGCCGCCAACGTGGCCAAATCACAGTTTCTGGCCACGATGAGCCACGAGATCCGCACCCCGATGAACGGCGTGCTCGGCGCGCTCGACCTGTTGCGCCATTCCCAGCTCGACGCCAGCCAGAAGCGCCTGGTCAAGACCGCGGCTTCGTCGGGCGAGTCGCTGATGAGCATCCTGAACGACGTGCTCGACCATTCCAAGATCGAGGCCGGCAAGCTGAGCCTGGTGCATGCGCCGATGTCGCTGCACAGCCTGGCGGCTTCGGTGGCCGCGCTGTTCCGCGCCAACGCCGAGAACAAGCGTCTGTCGCTGCTGTTCGAGATCGAGCAGGATGTGGCCAACTGGGTGGTCGGCGATGCCCAGCGCCTGAAGCAGGTGCTGCTGAACCTGGTGGGCAACGCGATCAAGTTCACCGAACGCGGTGGCGTCACGCTGCGCCTGACGCCGCTGCTCGCACCCGACAACTGGGCCCGTGTGGCGTTCGAGGTGCGTGACACCGGCATCGGCATGGCCGCAGATGCCACCGACCGCCTGTTCCAGCCCTTCCACCAGATTGACGGCACGCGCAACCGCCGCCGCGGCGGCACGGGTTTGGGGCTGGCCATCAGCCAGCGCATCGTCGAAGCGATGGGCAGCACCATCCAGGTGCATAGCGAAGTCGGCGAGGGTTCGAGCTTTTACTTCGCGCTGACGCTGCCGCTCGACTCCTCGCCGGTCCCGCCGCTGCTGACCGATTCGGCGATGGGCGGGCTCGACGAGCCGCTGGGCCTCGTCGGCACGGTGCTGCTGGTCGAGGACAACCCGGTCAACATGTTGATCGCGCTCGAGATGCTGCAGTCTCTCGGCCTCGATGTGATCGAGGCCGAAGACGGTGCCCAGGCGCTTGAGCAGCTCACCCGCAACCCGGTCGATCTGGTGCTGATGGACTGCCAGATGCCGGTGATGGACGGCTACACGACGACCCGCCACATCCGCGAGCGGGAACTCGAACAGGGGCTGACGCGCTTGCCGATCGTTGCTCTTACCGCCAATGCGTTCGACGAAGACACCCGCCAGGCCGAGGAGGCGGGCATGGATGCGCACCTCTCGAAGCCCTACACGCGGACGCAACTCCGAGCCATGCTGACCCGCTGGTTATGACGACCCCAAGACACCTTCGGTGTCGTCCCCCGAGGGGATCTCGGCCGCCTTGGGGCGGCCCGGCGTCGGCCGAGGCAACCCGGCACCACGACTGACCGTCAGCGCGGCATCGCCCACTCGGTGATGCCGGTCGATTCGTCGCCCCAGCCGGTGTTGCCCGAGCGCTCCTCGCCCCAGGCGGTGTCGAGTTCGAGCCGCTTGATCTCCTCGACCGCGCCGCCCTCGGCGCCGCCGGCCTTGCGCACCTGGGCCCGGGCCAGGCGCTCCATCAGGCGCAGGTCGCGGTCGGTGAGCATCATCGCGGCCTCGGTCCACTGGTCGACGATGGCGAGCAGCGATTCGTAAGTGATCGGTGCCGCCATGCGCCGCGCTTGCAGCGCCGCCAGCGTGCCGCGCAGCCGCGGATGGACTGTGCGCACCACATGGTCGATCGCCGCCTCGCCGTCGCCGTCTTCGACCACCAGGTCGACCAGGCCACGCCGGTACAACTGATCGGCGGTGTAGAGCCGGCCCGAGAGCACCATCTCGTTGGCGACCGCAAAGCCGCCTTTGCGGATCGTGAAGTTCCACGCCCCCATGCCGGGGAACAGGTTGAACAGCACCTCGGGAAAGCCGGCTTGCGCGCTGCGCTCGAAGATGATCTTGTGGAACGGCAGCACCGACTCGAGCCCGCCGCCGAGCGTGTCGCCCTGCACCAGCACGGTGGTGTGCAGGCCGCGCTGGGCGGCGGTTTCCATCCACCACACCAGGTCGACGCAGCGCCTGCCGTACAACTTCAGCGACTCGAGGTCGCGGGCCCGGATCAGCAGCACGAACAGCGACAGGTCGCCGCCAAAGTTGAACACGCCGGCCACGTCGGACGTCATCACGTAGTGCTTGACGAGGCCCGGGTTGGCCGAGATGTCGGCAAACACCTGGTGCAGCTCGGCCATGGCGGCCAGGCTGTAGCACTGGATCGGCTTGACACAGGTGCGCAGGCGCAGCAGCGCGAGCTCAGAACTCCATTCCAGCCGGATGTAGCGGTACGAACGTCCGAGCAGCCCTGGAATGCCCGCCGTGCCTGGCAAGGTCATACGTTTTCGAAGATCCGCGTGAAGTGGTGAAAGTTGACCAGCGTCGACTCGACCACGGCGTTGCGCGCTGCGTCGTCGTGAATCGTGTTGAGCACCGTGCGCAGGCTGGCCATGTGTTCTGTGTCCATTGTGGCGTGTGAGCTGATGAAGGAGATGCCGCGTTCGCCCTCGAGCAGCAGCGACTCCTTGATCGCCGAAGCGAACGGGCCGCCGTAGACCGAGGCAATCACCTCCAGCGCATAGATCATGCCAAGCACCGAACACGGATGGCCCCGGTCAGCGGCCCAGTAGTTGTAGCCGCACAGCGCGAGGGTATCGACGCCCGGCTTGTGAGCCCGCGTGTCCTGTGGCGTGACGCCCACGGCGTCGAGGTCGTTCAGCACCCAGTCCTCGTGCCCTGACTCTTCGTGCATGTGCTCGTAGAGGTGGTAGCGGATCTGCCGGTGCGAGTCAGGGATGCGGCTGGTCGCGGCAGCGGTGACGGGGTTGAAATGCCAAACCACGTGGTAGAGCTCGAGCAGGAACCGGCGGTAGCGCTCGACCGGCATGCCGTCGGCCACGGCGTCGAGCACGACCGGGTGAGTTTCGAAGGCACGACGCGCTTCGTCGGTGCGGATCACCAAGTCTGAAAAGAACTGTTGCATTTGAGTGAGAGTTCCAACAAGAGGAGGCCACAGGATTCGACCTGCCTTCTACGGCTAACGGGCAGCTGTGTCGCGAGTTTCAATTTTTGCGCACTTGCGGCCGCTGCCAACCTGTCAGGTGTGACAGGGTGCTGCGGCGCAACAGATTTACAAAGGCCTCACTGGACAAGGTGCAAGCGGGTACGGCAACCCGGCCCCGCCCACCACCGGCACCTTCGCGGCGGCAGATAGACCGGTCGCCCGCCGCTTGGTTCACTGCTGAATCGATGGCGGTTCCCCGGCGACCTGTGCTGCCTGGTCTCGCCCCACGCCGGTGGGACGCGCGGCCGGCGCGAGCCCATCCGCGCAAGGGTCCTGGCGCGGCTGGCGAGGCGTGACGACCACCCGGTCGAAGGCCGCCGCCGGCGCGTCGCCCTGTTCCAGGTAGCCGACCGCGACCGACTGCTTTCTTGCCGCCGGGCTCAACCAGCGCGGCACGCCGAGGTCGGTTCGCACATGCCCGTTGCCGGCCAGCAAGACCACGCCCCGCGCCGCGTTGGCCTCGACCAGCCGCGCCATGAACTGGTCGCGTGCGATCTGCGCGCTGGCCATCCGCTCCGCGGCGGCCCGGTCGAGCTGGCCGCAATGGCTGCTTTCGATGTCCCGGGCATGGCCCGGCGCCATGTCGGCCGGCACCGCCGCGTCGAAACCGGTCGCGGCCAGGCCCAGCGCCATGACGGCTCGGGCCTCCTGGCGCGACACGTTGGCGGCCAGCAGCGGCAGGTCGTACTTGAGCGCCAACTGGATGAAGGGGCGGTAGAAGGCCCAGTTCCATTGCCCGGCGCCACCGGCCGCGGCGATCAGTGTGTCGGCATCGGGCCGCGGCATGGCAGCACGGCTGCGATCGATGTCGGCCTGGCGTGCGCGGTCGAACTGCTCCATCAGCAGCGCGGGGCGTGCGCCCCCGGCCAGCATGGCCTTGAAGGCCTCCAGGCGCAGGGCGTGCTGGGCCGCGTTGTCGTGCACCTCACCGAGCAGCCAGAGGGTCGGGCGGCCGTCGTTGGTGGAGCGGGGCGCCGCCGACGCCGCCGCAGGCGCGGCGGGCAGCGTGTCCGCCGAGCGCGCGTTGCCGGCGATCGAAAGCAAAGCCGCCGCCAGACAGGCCGCGAAGAACGCCGGCCTCATGCCGTGGACGAGCGGCCGCTTGCCCTGCCCGCTGCCGCTCAGCCCAGCCACTGCCGCGCACTGGCAAAGATGCGCAGCCACGGGCTGTGCAGTTCAGCATCGCCCGGCGTCCAGCTCATCTGCAGATTCCGGAACACGCGCTCCGGGTGCGGCATCAGCGCGGTGAAGCGGCCGCAGGCGGTGGTCACCGCCGTCAGGCCGCCCGGGCTGCCGTTGGGGTTGAACGGGTAGGCCTCGGTCGCCGCGCCTCGGTGGTCAACGAAGCGCATCGCGGCATGGACCGCTCCCGGGTCGCCACGCTGCGAAAAGTCGGCAAAGCCCTCGCCGTGCGCGACCGCAATGGGAATTCGGCTGCCCGCCATGCCGGTGAAGAAAAGCGACGGACTGGCCAGCACTTCCACCAGCGACAGCCGGGCCTCGAACTGTTCACTCTTGTTGCGGGTGAACTTGGGCCACGCCTGGGCGCCGGGAATGAGTGGCGCCAGCGCGGCCATCATCTGGCATCCGTTGCACACCCCGAGCGCCAAGCTGTCGGGCCGGGCGAAGAACGCGGCGAACTGCTCGGCCAACTGCGGGTTGAACAGGATCGAGCGCGCCCAGCCCTCGCCGGCCCCCAGCGTGTCGCCGTAGCTGAAACCGCCGCAGGCGACGAAGCCCTGGAACATGTCGAGCCGCGCGCGGCCGGCCTGCAGGTCGCTCATGTGGACGTCGAAGGTGTCGAAGCCGGCCTGCGCCATTGCATAGCTCATCTCGACATGGCTGTTGACGCCCTGCTCGCGCAGGATGGCCACATGCGGCCGCGCCCGCTTCAGGAACGGCGTGGCAACGTTCTCGGCCGGGTCGAACGTCAGATGAACGTGCAGGCCCGGGTCGCCAGCCGCACCCGCAGCGGCATGCTCG
>JANOVJ010000072.1:0-6766 GCA_031417295.1 bacterium
GCGCAGCACGATGTTCTCGAACGGCTCGACCGAATCGAGCTGGCCCTTGACAACGACCGTGGCGAAGATCGCCTGGCCTGGCACGTTCGGCAGGTCGCCGATGGTGCCCGACGAAACCTGCGCGTTCTGCGCCTGGATCGCCTGCGAGACGTTGGTCGGCGAGAGGCCGTAGCCAACCAGCTTGGCCGGGTCGATCCAGACCCGCATCGCGCGTTCGGTGCCGAACAATTGGGCCGTGCCGACACCGGGCACGCGCTGGAGTTCGGGCAGCACGTTGCGCGCCGCGTAGTCGCCGAGCGCAACCGGGCCGAGCCGGCCATCGACCGACGACAGGATCGTGAACAGCAGGAAGTTCGAGCGCGACTTGTCGACCCGCACGCCTTGCTGCGTCACGGCCAGCGGCAGCCGCGGCGTGGCGCGGCTGAGGCGGTTCTGCACATCGACCTGCGCCAGGTCGGGGTTGGTGCCGCCCTCGAAGCTGAGCGTGATCGAGCCCGTGCCATCGGCCTGGGCAACCGACTCGACATAAATCAGCCCCGGCGAGCCGTTCATTTCGCGCTCGATCACGCTGATCACCGCGTTCTCCAGCGTCTGCGCCGAGGCGCCGGGATAGCCGACGTTGATGACGATCGCCGGTGGTGCCACCGACGGGTACTGCGCGACCGGCAACTGCGTGATCGAGACCCCGCCGAGGACGAGGATGAACAGCGCGATCACCCACGCGAAGACCGGCCGGTCGATGAAGAACTGGGCCATGAGGGGCGCCCCTTCTTCAGCGCGTGGCCGAGGCCGCGCTGGCCATCGACGCGGCGGCTGCTACGGGTGCTGCTGCGCTGGCTGCCGAAGCCGAAGCCGCGCTGGCCGGGCCCGCCGCGGAAGGCGCCTGCCACGGCACGGGCTTGACCGGCCCCGGCCCGCGCAGCTTCTGGAAGCCATCGACCATCACCAGTTCGCCGGCCTTCAGGCCGCCCTGGATCAGCCACTGGTTGCCCTGTGCGCTGCCGACCTTGATTTGCCGCGTCGCCACCATGCCGTCGGCGCCGACGACCTTGACCGTGTCGCCGTCGTTCGAGCGCGTCACGGCCTGCTGCGGCAGCAGGATCGCATCGGCCGCCTGTGCCTGCTCCAGCCGCACCCGCACGTACAAGCCGGGCAGCAGCCGCCCTTGCGGGTTGGGGATTTCGGCGCGGAGCAGGATCTGGCCCGTGCCGGGATCGACCGTCAGGTCGGAAAAGAGCAGCCGGCCGGCGATCGGGTAGACCGTGTCGTCGTCGAGCACCACCCGCACCACCACCGCTTCGCCGCCCGGCGCGCGTTGCAGCTTGCCGCTCGCGAGCGCGTTGCGCAGCCGCAGCACGTCGCTCGCCGGCTGGTTGAAGTTGATGTACATCGGGTCGATCCGCTGCACCACCGCCAGCGGCGTGGCTTCGCCCTGCCCGACCAGCGCGCCTTCGGTCACCAGCGCGCGCCCGATGCGCCCGGCGATCGGCGACGTGACCGAGGCCTGGTCGAGGTTGATTCGGGCGGCCTGCACCGCAGCCTTGCCCGCTTCGACATCGGCCTGGGCGAGCTTTTGCGCGACCACCGCGTTGGTGTTGTCCTGCTTGCTGATGGCGTTGGCGTCAAGCAGCGGTTTGTAGCGATCGACCAGTGCGGTGGTCTGGATCAGGTTGGCCTCGGCCCGCGCCAGGGTCGCCTTGGCGCTGTCATAGGCGGCCTGGTACGGGCCCGGGTCGATCAGGAACAGCGGCTGCCCGGCCTTCACGTCGCTGCCCTCGTGGAACTGGATCTTGAGCAGGATGCCGGCGGCCCGCGCCCGCACTTGCGCCACCCGCGTCGCTTCGAGCCGGCCCGGTAGTTCGACCACCAGGCCCACCGAGCGCGGCGTGACCGTCACCACGCCGACTTCGGGCGGCGGCGGCGCGCCGCCCGGTGGGCCGGCAGCGGGCTTGGAGCCGCCTTCCGGGCTGCATGCCGCAAGCAGCGCGGCGACCGTGACGATCAGGGCAAGTACGCGATGGGAATGGCTCACGGCGGGCATGCAGTCAGGTTTTGGAGGTCGTCGTACCGAATGGGGCAACGAGAGACGCCAAACAAGCGAGAACCGTTCAACCGGTCAGCCAGTCAGCGCAGCGGGAAGCGGCAGCATACCGGCATTGCGCCGATTTGGCTGCGATGCCCGCGCAGCTCGCGGTGCATGAGATGCCTGGCCCGATACCGCCACAACGAAAAGCGGGCGGGGGGCGGCTGGCGGAGTCGGAGGGATTCGAACCCTCGAAGCAGGTTTTGCCCACTTACTCCCTTAGCAGGGGAGCACCTTCGGCCACTCGGTCACGACTCCAGCACGAAACGCGATTCTAGTCGCATCGAATGCAATGGCTCAGGCAGGCTCCTGCTCCAACTCGAACGCCTTGTGC
The DNA here is from genome assembly GCA_031417295.1 of bacterium. Lineage (GTDB taxonomy): Bacteria > Pseudomonadota > Gammaproteobacteria > Burkholderiales > Burkholderiaceae_C > CAIKUF01. Next base: position 2,418 of record JANOVJ010000072.1, read on the forward strand.
AGCGCGCGCACCGCAAGCTCCATGTACTTCTCGTCAATCACCACGCTGGTCTTGATTTCGCTGGTGGTGATCATCTGGATGTTGATGCCCTCTTCGCTCAAGGTGCGGAACATCTTGCTCGCCACGCCCACATGCGAGCGCATGCCGATGCCGACGATGCTGACCTTGCAGATCTTCGGGTCGCCGGCCACCTCGGCCGCGCCGGTGTCGGGCAGCACCTGCGTCCTCAGCAGCTCCATCGTCTTCGCATAGTCGTTGCGGTGAACGGTGAACGAGAAGTCGGTCCGGCCGTCGTGCGCGACGTTCTGGATGATGACGTCGATGTCGATGTTCGCCTCGGCCACCGGGCCGAGGATCTGGTAGGCGATGCCCGGCTTGTCGGGCACGCCGAGCAGGCTGATCTTGGCTTCGTCGCGGTTGAAGGCGATGCCCGAGACAACGGCTTGTTCCATGATGGTCACGTCTTCCTCAAAGGTGATCAGGGTGCCCGAGCGGGCCTCTTCGTCGATGGCGATGTCCCACGGCGTGAAGCTCGACAGTACACGCAGCGGCACGCGGTACTTGCCGGCGAATTCGACCGAGCGAATCTGCAGTACCTTGGAGCCTAGGCTCGCCATCTCGAGCATTTCCTCGAAGCTGATGGTGTGCAGCCGGCGCGCCTCGGGCACGATCCGCGGGTCGGTGGTGTAGACGCCGTCGACGTCGGTGTAGATCAGGCACTCGGCAGCCTTCATCGCCGCCGCCACCGCGACGGCCGAGGTGTCGGAGCCACCGCGGCCGAGGGTGGTGATGTTGCCCTCCGGGTCCACGCCCTGGAAGCCGGTCACGATCACGACCTTGCCCGCCGCCAGGTCGGCGCGCACGCGGGTGTCGTCGATGCTGGCGATGCGCGCCTTGGTGTAGGCGGTGTCGGTCTTGATCGGCACCTGCCAGCCGGCATAGCTGACCGATGGCAGGCCCTCGGCCTGCAAGGCAATCGCCAGCAGGCCGACCGAAACCTGTTCGCCGGTGGCGGCGATCATGTCCAACTCGCGCGCGAGTTCGGGCGTCGACTTCTCGGGCGAAAGTTCCTTCGCCAGGCCGAGCAGGCGATTGGTTTCGCCGCTCATCGCCGACGGCACGACGACCATCTGGTGACCTGCCCGCGCCCATTTGGCGACCCGCTTGGCGACGTTGCGGATGCGCTCGGTCGAGCCCATCGAGGTGCCGCCGTACTTGTGAACGAAAAGTGCCATGGTGAGGGTTTGGGCTGCTGCTGAAGCGGGCCGCCAAGCGACCGCAGGACGCGAGATTTTAGCTGCTGCGCCGCAGCAAACGGCGGCGCCGAGCCGGCCGCACGCTCAAGGCGTGTCTGGCAGCCACGCCAGGCCGAACTGCACTGCGCCCTTGGCCGCCATGGCTCGGGCATCGATGCCCAGACCCGGCACATAGAGCAGTTGGTCGCCACCGTAGACGAGCGGCCCGTTGCGCAGCCACGCCGGCACGGCCTGCGCCTGGAACTGCTTTTTGAGGCTGCGCGCGGGCCGGCCTTCGGCCGCCTGGAACTGCTCGCCACCGCTGCGTTCGACGAGCCGTAACGCCAGCCCGCGCGATGCAGCGATGCCGCCTTCGCGAAGGCGCTGCACACGAAGCCTTCCGGCCCAGCCGGCCAGCGCATACGTGCCGGCTTTCGTCACGCGCAGCGTTGTGCATTTCTCCGGCGGTGGCGGTGCATTCAATGGCGCATCGAGCCGGCATTCGAGGCGCCCACGATAGCGGCGCAGCGTGAAACCGGGCAACAGCCATTGCGCGGGCGCTCGCGCCGGCAGTTCGGCCAGCAGGCGCTGAATACTCGCTGCTGCGACGGCAGCACCTGTGCGCGCTTTCAGCCAGGCGCGCAGCGCATTGCTGCGCCGTGGCGGCGAGAGGCGTGCCCATGCGGCCAGGTCCAGCCCGCTCGCGTCAGACGCATCCGCCAGATCGATTGTGGCCAGCTCGTCGGCGCATTGGCGGGCTTCGTGCGCCCAGGCGGCCGTGGCGGCGAGCGCGGCGTCCGCCTGCGGGAAGGCGGCGAGCAGCCCCGGCCAGACATCGCGCCGCAAGCGGTTGCGGGCGAAGCGCGGGTCTGCATTGCTGTCGTCCTCGATGTGGCGCAGCCGATGGCGGCGCACGTAGGCAGCGATGTGGTCGGATGGGATGTCGAGCCAAGGCCGTGCCCAGCCCATGCCCGCTCGTTCGATGAACCCTGGCATCGCCGCAAGACCCGCGATACCGGCGCCGCGCAGCGCCTGGAGCAGCAGCGTTTCCGCCTGGTCCTGCCGGTGATGCGCGAGCAGCACGAGCGGAGCTTTATGCGCCAGCGCCATCTCGCGCAGCGCGGCGTAGCGCTCGCGCCGTGCCCAGGCTTCGACGCTTTCGCCTTGCGGCGGTCGCCCGTCGAGCTGACGGTGATCGAACGTGACCGGCAAGCCGCGCGAGGCCCAGCGGCTGCACTGCCGTTCGCAATGCGCGAGCCAGGCGTCAGCGTTCGCGCTCAAGCCATGGTGCACATGCAGCGCGGCCACACGAAGGCCTTGGTCGGCCGCTGCGGCCAGCGTCGAATGCAGTAACGCGGTGGAATCGCGCCCGCCGCTGTAAGCCACAGCAACGCAGGGCGCAGCCATGACTCAGCGGGCTTTTGTATCGCTGAACCGGCCGTAGGACTGCAGCCGTTCGTAGCGCCTTTGCAGCAGCGCCTTGGTGTCGAGGTCGCTCACCTGGCGCAGCGCATCGTTGAGCGCGCGCTTGAGGTAGGCCGCCATCTGCTTGGTGTCGCGGTGCGCGCCACCGACGGGCTCGCTGACGATCTTGTCGACGAGGCCCAACGCCTTCAGCCGGTGCGCCGTGATGCCCAGCGCATCGGCGGCGTCGGACGCACGTTCGGCAGTCTTCCACAGGATCGACGCGCAGCCCTCGGGCGAGATCACCGAATAGACCGAGTGCTGCAGCATCAGCACCTGGTCACCGACGCTGATGGCGAGCGCACCACCCGAGCCGCCCTCGCCGATGATGGTGACGATGATCGGCACCTCGAGCTGCGCCATCTCGAAGATGTTGCGCCCGATTGCTTCCGACTGGTTGCGCTCCTCGGCGCCGATGCCGGGGTAGGCGCCGGGCGTGTCGACGAAGGTGAACAAGGGCAGGCCGAACTTTTCGGCCAGCTTCATCAGGCGCAGCGCCTTGCGATAGCCCTCGGGCCGCGACATGCCGAAGTTGCGCGCGCCGCGCTCCTTGGTGTCGCGCCCCTTCTGGTGGCCCAGCACCATGCAGGCCTGGCCGTTGAAGCGCGCCAGGCCGCCGACGATCGACTGGTCGTCGGCGTAGTGGCGGTCGCCATGCAGCTCCTGGAAGTCGGTGAAGATTTCGTTCACGTAGTCGAGCGTGTACGGCCGCTGCGCGTGGCGCGCGATCTGCGTCACCTGCCAGGGCGACAGGCTCGAATAGATGTCCTTGGTGAGCTGCTGGCTCTTCTTGCCGAGGCGTTCGATCTCTTCCGAGATGTCGACCGCCGACTCGCTTTGCACGTAGCGCAGTTCTTCGATCTTCGCTTCGAGATCGGCAACGGGTTGCTCGAACTCAAGGAAATGGCGTTTGTTCATGCAGCGTTTTCCTGAAGTCCCGCAGGTTGGGAAATGTGCGCCGGGGGAGGCGCAACGATGGGCTGTTGGCGTCGCGCGATCAGCGACTCAATAGGCCACCGGCAGGGGGTCCAAGCTGCGCCAAATGTACCATGTAGCCACCGAGCAAAAAGGTGCCCAGGCGTCGCCGACTTCGCGCGCTTCGGCCCGTGAAACGGGCTCGCCGCTGAAGTAGTTGACGCTGATGCCCTTGAGCAAACCGACGTCGTCCAGCGGCAGCACGTTGGGGCGCATCAGGTGGAAGATGAGGAACATCTCGGCCGTCCAGCGGCCGATGCCGCGGATGGCGACGAGCTCGTCGATGACGGCCTCGTCGTCCATCTGTTGCCATTGGCTCACATGGACCGCACCGGACTCGAAATGCCGCGCGAGGTCGCCCAGGTACTCGACCTTGCGCCCCGACAGGCCGGCCGCACGCAGGCTCTCGGCCTTCACGGCCAGCACCTCGGACGGTTGCAGCGACGGCGAACTGCCGTTGACGACCGCGCTGAAGCGGTCCCAGACGGTCTGCGCCGCCTTGACCGAAATCTGCTGGCCTACGACCGAGCGCGCCAGCGTGGTGAACGCATCGCCACGGCTTTGCAGCCGGCCTTCGGCGAAGCGCGGAATGAGCTTGCGCATCACGCGGTCGCGCTTGGCGAGGTGCTTGCAGGCCTCGTCCCAATACTCCGGTGTGCCGGTGCGGGGCGGCAT
>JANOVJ010000073.1:0-3479 GCA_031417295.1 bacterium
GGCGATCTGTGGGGCGGCGAGGAGCGCAGGATTGGGGTCGGCGTGCGCAGCACGCTTCGTAAGCTGACTCGTCGCAACTGTTTGAGCGCAGAGAGCGCAGCGAACGCAGCGAGTTTTGCGACGCGACCCCAGGCCGAGCACCACAGCGGAGTCGTCGCAAAGCGCCGACCGCCCCAGTGTGAGCCCCCAGCGGGCACCGCCTGCCGCGCGGCCCCGAAGCCAGGAGAACGCGGAAGCCTGCGAAACGAAAGCGTCAGCTCACTGCCCCGCTGTGCCTCCCGTTGCGGGTAGCAGACAGCACCAAGCACCGCCGAGAATTGAGATGACCTCCCCGCCCCCACGCCCAACCCTCCGCCACGAGATCACGCGCGCGCTCGAAGCGCTGCAGAACTGGCCCTGGCTGGCAACGCTCAACACGCTGCGCCAGCGCTTTCGCGACGACCGCCTCGGCCTCACGGCGAGCAGCCTGACCTTCACCACCATCATCGCGCTGGTGCCGCTGGTGACGGTGATGCTCGCTGTGTTCAGCGCCTTTCCGATGTTCGGCCAGTTCCAGGAGGCGTTGCAGAAATTCTTCCTCGAAAGCCTGGTCCCGGAATCCATCTCGCGCCCGGTGTTGCAGGCGCTCACGCAGTTCGCCGAGCAGTCCAAACGCGTCGGTAGCGTCGGCCTGGTGTTCGTGGTGATCACCGCGCTGGCGCTGATGTCGACCATCGATCGCACGCTCAATGCGATCTGGCGGGTGCGCCAGATGCGCCCGCTGCTGCGCCGCGTGTTGATCTACTGGACGGCGGCCACGCTCGGGCCGCTGCTGGTCGGGGTCGGCTTGAGCGTCAGCAGCCTGGCGATCCGCGCGTCACGTGGCTTCATCGGCGACATCCCCGGCGGCGTGGGCCTGCTGTTCGACGCGCTCGGCTTCGTGCTGCTCGCCGGGGCCATGGCCGGGATGTTCCACTTCGTGCCCAACACCCATGTGCGCTGGCGCCATGCCTTGTCGGGCGGCCTGTTCGTCGCGACCGGGTTCGAGCTCGCCAAGACCGGCCTGAGCTGGTACCTGGTGCAGGTGCCGACGTACTCGCTCGTCTACGGCGCGTTCGCCACCGTGCCGATCTTCCTGATCTGGATCTACCTCAGCTGGGTCATCGTGCTGCTCGGCGCGGTGATCGCCGCTTACGCGCCGAGCCTGCAGATGCGCATGCTGCCGCTGCCCGACACGCCCGGCGTGCGTTTCGGGCTCGCGCTGGCGATGCTGCGCGAGCTGGTGCGCGCACGCGCCAGGCCTGAAAAAGGCCTGAGCGCGAACGAGCTCTCGCGGGCGCTGCGCACCGATCCGTTGCAGGTCGAGCCGCTGCTCGACGCGCTGGTCGAACTCGATTGGGTCGGCCGGCTCGACGAGCCGGGCGGCGCGCGCTACGTGCTGCTGTGCGAGCCGGCGGCTACGCCGGCGCGGCCCCTGCTCGGCCTGTTGCTGCTCGACCCGACTCCCGCGTTGCAGGCCTTCTGGCAGCACGCGCGTTTCAACGAACTCACGCTGGCCGACATCCTTCTGCCCGGCTGAACCGGCCGGCCGCTACGACAACGCCGCCTCGTCGCGCAGCAGCGAATACAACAGCGAGTCGCTGTTCTGCCCGTGGTGGAAGATGTTGCCGCGCAGCGTGCCTTCGAACTTGAAGCCGCACTTCAGCGCCAGCCGCTTCGAGGCCTCGTTCTCGGGCGCGGTGACGATCTGCAGGCGGTTGATCTTGTGCCGCGAAAACAGGTAGCCGATGGCCAGCCGCAGCGCCTCGGCCATCACGCCCTTGTTGCGCGAGGCGGGGTCGAACAGGTGGTAGCCGATCTCGAACCCGTCCATGTAGTTGACGCTGAAGTAGACGATCGTGCCGAGCACGCGGTCCGCGAGATCGGTGACGAGGAAGCGGCCCCGGTTCGCGTCGAGAAACCCGGTGTCCGCGAACTCCTTGCGAAACGACGGTTCCGAGCGCAACGGCAGCGCCATGTGCTCGCCCTGCAGCGAGAGGTCGTTGATCAGCGCATACAGCGCCGGCAGGTCGGCTTCCCGCACGGTGCGCAGGGCCACGCGTTCGCCGCGGATCACAGCGCGATCTTTCCGGCCCAGATGTCGCGGTACATCGCCCAGTCGCCCATCAGGCTGTACAGCGGGCGCTTGAACGAGGCCGGCTTGTTCTTCTCGAACCCGAAGTGGCCGATCCAGGCGAAGCCGTAGCCGCACAGCAGCGCATACAAGAGGTACTGCGGCCGGCCGCTGATGACGAGCATCGCCAGGCACACCAGCACCAGCGTCGAGCCGAAGAAATGCAGCCGGCGGCAGGTTCGGTTCCGGTGCTCGCCCAGGTAGAACGGGTAGAACTCGGCGAAGCTCTTGAAAGCCTTCGGATCGGTGGTCGCAGTGTTTGTTGTCATGGGGGCAGGGGATCGAGCGATCAATTCAACGCGGTACGCATCGCATTCAACACGCCCTCGGGGCACTCCTGCATCAGGAAATGCCCGGCCTGCACGGTGTGAACCCGGGCTTTCAGCACGGCCGCCAGGGCCGAAGTGGCCCGGGTCGGCGTCATCTGGTCGTCGCGCGCCAGAATGAGATGGGCCGGGCAGCGAACGAGGGCCGCGGCCTCCAGGCCATGGGCGTAGCGGTCGCAGGCCGAGAAGTCGTTGTGGAACAGCCTGGCATCGCCCTGGTGTTGCAGCACCAGCCGCAACAACTGCCGCCCGGCGCCGCGCAGCCACACGCCCGGGCCGGGGTACGAAGGCTTGGCGGCGAGGGTCGAGAACGAGAACGTCACCACCCGGTCGATCGCGTGCAGCGGTGCCTCGAGAGAAAGGTCGAGCAAGGCCTTCGGCACCGTCATCGGGTAGGCGGTGCCCAGCATCACGAGCCGCGTCACGCGATCCGGCGCACGCCCGGCCGCTTCGAGCGCGACCAGCGAGCCCATGCTGTGGCCGGCCAGCGCGGCCTGCTGCACGCCGGCGGCATCGAGCAGCGCGAGCGTCCAGTCGGCCAAGGCTTCGATGCTTGTCAGCGCCGGCCCGGCACTGCGCATGTGGCCCGGCAGGTCGAGCGCGAGCACGCCGTAGCCGTGGTGCGCGAACCAGCGCGCGAGCAGCGTCCACACCGTGTGATCGTTGAGCGCACCGTGGATGAAAACGATGCAGGGCAGGGCAGGGTCGAACGGCTTGCCGCCGGTGTACGCATAGACCTCGCGGCCATCGACGGTGAGCTTCATGCGGCTTTCTCTGCCGCCTTTAACGCACGCTTCAAATCGTCGATCAGGTCGTCCGCGTCTTCGAGCCCGATCGAGAGCCTGATGGTCCCCGGCGCGATGCCGGCCTGCGCCAGCGCCGCGTCGTCCATCCGGAAGTGCGTCGTTGACGCCGGGTGGATCACGAGCGAGCGGCAATCGCCCACGTTGGCCAGGTGCGAGAAGATCTTCAGGGACTCGATGAATGCCGAGCCTTGCTTG
>JANOVJ010000074.1:0-3864 GCA_031417295.1 bacterium
GGCCTGCGCTTGTTCGCCGGCCCGAACGAACGCCTCTGCCGCGGCCCACTGGCTGGCATCGATCAACGCATCGGCGGCGATCGATGCCAGCTCGGTGGCGCCGGCCTTGGCGCCGAGTGCGGCCCACATCGCAAAGCCTTCTTGCAGCAGGCGCGTGCCCTCCTCGACCCGGCCGGCCGCAACCACGGCACGCCCCATCAGCAGCCGGCCCGAGCCCAGGCGCGTTTTGAAGCCCATGCGCTCGGCCAGCTCCCGCAATTGCTGCGAGAGCTGGACCGATGTTTCCATGTCGCCGTGGCGAAACGCCATCCAGCGCGTCATCGACATCGCCCACGAGCGCGAAGGCGCATGGTCGCGCGCCTCGGCAATGCGCATGGCCTCGCGCGTGCTCGCGTCGGCATGGTCGAGCCGGCCCTGGTTGAAGCTGATCGACACGCTCTGCGTCAGCGCGACGATCCGCGGGTCGACGCCGCTCACGTCCATCCGCTCTTCGGGCCGCATCGTCGCCAGCTCGTGCAGCGCGCTGTCGGTCAGCGCCCGGGCCTCGTCGAGCGCACCGAGGCTGAGCTTGGAGAGCCCGATCAAGATCGAGAGGAAGACGCGGCTCATCGGCTGCAAGCGTTCGGGGTGGTCGCTTGCCAGCGGCCCGAGCAGGCCCAGCACCTCGTCGAAACGGCCCGAAGCCCAAAGGCTGGCCGCGATGCCGCCGCAGAGCTGGACGACCTTGTCGGTCTGCCCCAGCGCCGACGCCAGCTCGCGGCCGCGCGTGTGGCAGGCCACGGTCGCCGCAGAAGAGAAGCCCTCGGTCTGCATCAGCAGGGTGCCGAGGGCCATTTGCAGGTTCAGCTCCACCTTGTCGCGCCCGGCGGTCAGTTCGAGCGCGGGCAACAGCGCCAGGGCAGCCCGGTAGTGCGTCACCGCCTCCCGGTGGGCGAAGCGCCCGGCCGCCAGCGCGCCTGCAACGTGCCAATGGCCGAACGCAGCGGCGGCCTGCCCGCCTTCCTGGCAGTGGTAGGCCACCAACTCGGGTTGCATCGCCAGCGTGTCGGGCTCAAGCTGCTCGATCGCCGCGGCGATCTGCCCATGGCGCAGCACGCGCTGGCCCTTGACCATGCTGTTGTAGGCGGTGTCGCGGATCAGCGCGTGGCGAAACGTGTAAAGCTCGTCGGGCGCCACGCCGCGCCGCGCCACCAGGCCCGAGCGCACCAGGTCGTCGAGTGCTTCGCCGAGCTTGGCCGGCGTCAGCCGCAGCACCGCCTCGACCAGCCGGCGCGAGAACTCTCGCCCGATCATCGCGCCGACCTGGGCCACTTCCTTGGCCGGTGCCAGGCGGTCGAGCCGGGCCATCAGCGAGTCCTGCAGCGTCGACGGGATCGCCAGCGCCGGCAACGGCCCGCGCAGACGGAAACCGTCAGGCGATTCTTCCAGCAAGCCCGATTGCAGAACGGTCTTCGTCAACTCCTCGACGAAGAGCGGGATGCCGTCGGTCTTGGCGATGATCTCGGCCAGCACCTCGGGCGGCAGCGCGCGCCCACCCGTGACGGCCGCCACCAGGTCGACGCACTGCCGCTGGCCCAGGCGGTTCAAGGCGAGGCGCGTCAGGTTGGCCGGCGTGCCCCAGGGCGGCACGTACTCGGGGCGGGCCGTCACCAGCACCAGCAGCCGGGTGTCGCGCGACAGCTCGACCGCGAGCTGCATCAACTGCTCGGTCGTCGGGTCGATCCAGTGCGCGTCTTCGATCAGCAGCAGCACCGGCAGCTGGCGCGACAGGGCGCGCAGCAGGTCGGTCGGCGCCTGCAGCGTCTGCGCCTGTTCCGGCGCCGTGCCGTCGGTCGCCAACGGCAAGCGGTCGCCGTCGGGCGCGCCCATCAGGCGCAGCATGTGGCCGACCGACAGCGCTGGCACCGCCATCTCGGGCCCCATCAGGCGCAGCAGCTTCTCGCCACGCTGTTCGGGCGTGTCGGCTGGCGTCATGCCGCTGGCGCGCTCGAAGTAGCGCAGCAGCGGGTAGAGCGCGCTGCTCTGGTGGTACGGCGAGCATTGCAGCAGCACGGTGGCGTGGCGCTCGGCGGCCAGGCGGTCGCGCAGCGTCTGGCTGATGCGCGACTTGCCGATGCCGGCCTCGCCGCTGAGCAGCACCACCTGGCCTTCGCCACCCCTCGCCAGGCTCCAGCGGTCGAGCAGCAGCGAGACCTCGCTGCCACGGCCGACGAACTCGATCAGCCCATGCTCGTGCTGGGCCTCAAAGCGGCTGGCCACACTGCGCTCGCCGCGCACGCGCCAGGCCTCGACCGGGCCGCTGAAGCCCTTCAGTTCGAGCGCGCCGGTGGGCTCGAGTTCAAAGCTGGAACCGACCAGGCGTCGGGTCTCGTCCGAGACCACGATTTCACCCGGCAGCGCCTGCGCCTGCCGCCGCGCCGCGAGGTTGGGCGTTTCGCCGCTGGCGGTTTGCTCGGCCGCAGCGGTGCCGGCGCCGATCTCGCCGATCACGACCCTGCCGGTGGCGATGCCGATGCGCGTTTGCAGCAGGATTGCGCCTTGCGGCCGCAGCGCAGACACCGCCTGGAGCACGTTCAGTGCGGCATGCACGGCACGGCTGGCATCGTCTTCGTGCGCCCGCGGGTAGCCGAAGTAGACCAGGCAGCCATCGCCGAGGAACTGCGCCACGTAGCCTTCAAAGGGCGCCACGGCCGCGGCCACCGCGTCGTGGTAACTGCGAACCAGGCCTTGCAGGTCTTCGGGGTCGAGCCGGCCCGACAGCGCGGTCGAGCCGACCAGGTCGCAGAACATCACGGTGAGCTGGCGCCGCTCGGCGTCGCGGGCGGGGCGTGCCGGCGCTGCGGGTTTGGCGGGCTCGGCAGGCGCACTCGAGAGCGCGGCGATTGCCAGCAGCAGCCGCTTGCGGTGGCCGAGCAGCGCGACCCCGAGCTCCTTCAAGTCGGCGTCGCCCAGCTCAGGCAAGAGTTCGAACGTGATGCCCTGGGCCACGAAAGCCGGCGCATGCACGTCGAGCCCGAGGGACTGGAGCCAGGAGGTCAGGTCGTTCATTGCGCGTCGGCTGGGGCGAAGGGCCGCATGATGCCCCGAAAGCACCCCATGCGCTGCGCTGCGGTAGGCTTGGCGCTCTTTGCGGAGCCGACGATGAGCCACGATCACGAGCACGAGCACGAGCACGGGCACGAGCACAGCGAACTGAGCGAGATGGATATGCGCGTGCGTGCTTTGGAGACGGTGCTCGCGCAAAAGGGCTATATCGACACGGCCGCGCTCGACGTGCTGATCGATACCTACCAGACGAAGATCGGCCCGCGCAACGGCGCCCGCGTCGTCGCCCGGGCCTGGGCCGACGCGGCGTTTCGCGACTGGCTGCTGCGCGACGCGACCGCGGCGATCGCCTCGCTCGGCTACAGCGGCCGCCAGGGCGAGCACATGATCGCGGTCGAGAACACGCCCACCCAGCACCACATGGTCGTCTGCACGCTGTGCAGTTGCTACCCCTGGCCGGTGCTCGGCTTGCCGCCCACCTGGTACAAGAGCGCGCCGTACCGATCACGCGCGGTGAAAGACCCGCATGGCGTGCTCGGCGATTTCGGCGTGACGCTGCCCGAAGGCAGCGCGGTCCGGGTCTGGGATTCGACGGCTGAAGTGCGCTACCTCGTCGTCCCGCAGCGCCCGCCGGGCACCGCGGGGTTGAGCGAAGAAGCGCTCGCCGCGCTGGTGACACGCGACTCGATGATCGGCACCGGCCTCGCGCTCACGCCGAACGACGCCCGATGAGCTACACCACGCACGCCGACCTGGGCGGCCAGCCCGGCCACGGTACCGTCGTGCCCGAACCCGAGGGCGAGTTGTTCCATGCGCCGT
>JANOVJ010000075.1:0-12279 GCA_031417295.1 bacterium
GATGGGCGCGGTCAAGGACGGGCAGGAAGTGACCGAGGTGATGCTGCAGGAGGGCGTGCCGACCTACGAGCGCATCAACGACGCGGTGGCCGAGCCGGTGGTCTACATGATCGACCGCTACGTGGTCGGCGGCTTCTACCGTGTGCACGCCGACCGGGGAACGGACGAGAACCTGAACGCGCCGGGGTCGAGCTTCGTGCCGCTGGCTTTTGCCGAGTCGAACCAGTTGCCGAAACCCGGCGCCAAGGCGGGCGCCAGCGCGCCGAACCGCTTCTACATGTACGGCGTGATCGCGCGGCTGGCGATGGTGGCGGCGAGCTATGAGCTGGAGGCGACCGACCCGGATGCCGAGGTGTACGAGTAGCCGACTCGGCCTTGTCGATTCCCTTCGCACGGTAGCCGCCAAAGTTGATCGTCTCCGGCGACCGAAACAGAATGCTGAACCCAGACCGTCGTGGATTCAACGCTGACCCATTCGGGTACAGCGTCCTTGCTTGGCACAAATGGGGCGCTGCGCAGTCCCTCGCCGGCTTGTCGGTCGATCCGAAAGAGTTCCCCTCAAGCTCCGACCTCAAGGCTCCGGTACTTTGGCTGGCGTACGCGCACGCCCTTTCAGAGGCTGCATTCGCGGTGCTCCGGAAGGAGCCGGCTTGGGAAAGTATGCCGGTCAGTGTCCGTGGTGTCTGTGACGGTCAATACTGCGCGGCGGGCCTGATGCTTGTCGGCTATAGCTTGGAGATATGCTTGAAAGGCTTGCTCATCCTGGCCAAGGGTGTAGATACCTACACGAGGGAAGAGAAGAAGTTTCAACATCACAAGCTGAGCCGGTTGGCTGAGCAAGTGCCGAACCTGGGCACGAGAGACATCGCCATACTGACCGTGCTCACACACTTCACCGAGTGGGCTGGTCGTTACCCAGATCCGGGTACGGGCAAAGATGCCAAAGTGGAAGAGGTCTTCTCGCTGGCAGAGCAGCATCAAGTTACAGCGCGAGACTTGTTCGCTCTTGCAACGCGAGTCATGAAGCACGCTAACGCCGTTGTAAATGAACACGCTGTTTGAACGTCACGAGGTGACGCCTTGACCGATCTGCTCATCCGCAACGTCATGCTGCCCGACGGCCGCGCCGGCCAGGACGTGCTCGCGCTAGCCGGCCGCATTGCCGCCGTCGGCCCAGCGCTCACGGTGCCGGCCGGCGTGCCGGTGCTCGACGGCCAGGGCCTGCTGCTCGCACCGCCCTTCGTCGACGCCCACTTCCACATGGACGCAACCCTCAGCGTCGGCCTGCCGCGGGTGAACCAGAGCGGCACGCTGCTCGAAGGCATCGCGCTGTGGGGCGAGTTGAAACCGCTGCTGACGCAGGAGGCACTGGTCGATCGGGCGCTGCAGTATTGCGATTGGGCCGTCGCCAAGGGCCTGCTCGCGATCCGCTCGCATGTGGACATCTGCGATGACAGGCTGCTCGCCGTCGAAGCGTTGCTGCACGTGCGTGAGTGCGTCAAGCCCTACCTCGATTTGCAGCTCGTCGCCTTCCCCCAAGACGGCCTGCTGCGCTCGCCCCACGCACTGGCCAACCTGAAGCGTGCGCTCGACCTGGGCGTGGACGTGGTCGGTGGCATTCCGCACTTCGAGCGCACGATGAGCGACGGCGCGGCGAGCGTGCGCATCCTGTGCGAACTCGCCGCCGAGCGCGGCCTGCGGGTGGACATGCACTGTGACGAGAGCGACGACCCGCTGTCGCGCCACATCGAGACGCTGGCGTTCGAGACGCAGCGCCTCGGCCTGCACGGGCGCGTGGCCGGATCGCACCTGACCTCGATGCACTCGATGGACAACTATTACGTGTCCAAGCTGCTGCCGTTGATGCGCGAGGCACAGGTGCACGCCATCGCCAACCCGCTGATCAACATCACGCTGCAAGGCCGCCACGACACGTATCCGAAACGGCGCGGCATGACGCGCGTGCCCGAGTTGATGGCGGCCGGCATCACGGTCGGCTTCGGCGCCGACTGTGTGATGGACCCGTGGTACCCGCTCGGCTCGGCCGACATGCTCGAAGTAGCGCAGATGGGCCTGCATGTGGCGCAGATGACCTCGCAGGCGCAGATGCGGGCCTGCTTCGACGCGGTGACGGGCAACCCCGCGCGCATTCTCGGCCTCGAGGGTTACGGGCTTGAGGTCGGCTGCGATGCCGACTTCGTGCTGCTGCAGGCACGCGACGCGATCGAGGCGATCCGCTTGCGGGCGACGCGCCTGGCCGTGGTCAGGCGTGGCAAAGTGATTGCCCGCACACCGGCAGCGACCGCCACGCTTGAGCTGCCCGGTCGGCCGGCCGCGACCGACTGGACGCGGCACTGAAATTGCTGCCGGTGTTTGAGGGCGCACTGTCGCGGCGCAACGTCAGACGCCGCGAGTCCGGCCCAAGAGCTTCGATAGAATCTTTTTGAAACACGGACGCTCGCAGCAACCCCACATGAAACTCATCGGCGCACTCACCAGCCCCTACGTCCGCAAGGTTCGCGTCGTGATGGCCGAGAAGCGGCTCGACTACCAGCTCGAACTCGAAGACGTCTGGACCAGCGACGCCATTCTCAAGTCGAACCCGCTCGGCAAGGTGCCTTGCCTGGTGATGGAAGGCGGCGAGGCGGTGTTCGACTCGCGGGTGATCGTCGAGTACGTCGACACGTTGTCGCCGGTCGGCAAGCTGATTCCCGAGCGTGGCCGCGAGCGCGCCGAGGTACGCACCTGGGAAGCGCTGGCCGACGGCCTGCTCGATGCGGCCATACTGACCCGCCTGGAGCAAACCTGGGGCGGCCGCACCGAGGCCCAACGCAGCCAGGCCTGGATCGAACGCCAGCTGAGCCGCATCAACGGCGCGCTGCTGGCCATGTCGCAGGGCCTGGGCGACAAGCCGTGGTGCTTCGGCACGCATTTCTCGCTGGCCGACATCGCGGTCGGTTGCGCGCTCGGCTACCTCGACTTCCGCTTCCCGCAGATCGACTGGCGCAGCGCGCACCCGAACCTGCAGCGCCTGGATGCCAAGCTGGCGACGCGGCCGAGCTTCGTCGACACCGCGCCGCCGCGCCCCTGAACTGGCGGCTTCAACGAGGCCGCGAACCACGCCGCTATACTGAAAGCCAGCGCCGATTTGTTCCGAATTGCGGGCGCTCTACAAATACCGCTAAAGAGGGGCGCCCAACCCGGTGTCCGCATCTACAGCGGCATCGGGTTTTGCATTCCATGGGCGCCATCGGTCACGTCACTCCGCAGTCGATGCACTTCGCGAAGCCGCTCGCGCTGCGCAGCGGCGCGCAGCTTGCCGACTACACGCTGGTCTACGAGACCTACGGCACGCTCAACGCCGAGCGCAGCAACGCGGTGCTGGTGTGCCACGCGCTGAACGCCTCGCACCATGTGGCCGGCACCTACGAAGGCCAGCCGAAAAGCGAAGGTTGGTGGGACAACCTGGTCGGCCCCGGCAAGCCGCTCGACACCGACCGCTTCTTCGTCATCGGCGTCAACAACCTGGGTTCGTGCTTCGGCTCGACCGGGCCGATGCATATCGACCCGGCGACCGGCCACGCCTGGGGCGCCGGCTTTCCGGTGGTCACGGTCGAAGACTGGGTCGATTCGCAGGCGCGGCTGATGAGCGCGCTCGGCATCGAGTGCCTGGCGGCCGTGCTCGGCGGCAGCCTGGGCGGGATGCAGGCGCTCGACTGGTCGCTGCGCTACGCAGAGCGGCTGCGCCATTGCATCGCGGTCGCGACAGCGCCCAACCTGTCGGCGCAGAACATCGCCTTCAACGAAGTAGCACGGCGCGCGATCGTCACCGACCCCGACTTTCACGGCGGCCACTTCTACGACCACGGCACGCTGCCGCGGCGCGGCCTGCGCGTGGCCCGGATGATCGGCCACATCACCTACCTCAGCGACGACGCGATGGAGGCCAAGTTCGGGCGCGAGCTTCAGGCCGGTGCGCTGGCGTACAGCACGCAGGAAATCGAGTTCCAGATCGAGGGCTACCTGCGCTACCAGGGCGACAAGTTCAGCGAGTACTTCGACGCCAACACCTACTTGCTGATCACCCGCGCGCTCGACTACTTCGACCCGGCCAAAGAACATGGCGGCGACCTGACGCGCGCCTTCGCCGCAGCCAGCTGCCAGTTCCAGGTGATCAGCTTCACGACCGACTGGCGCTTCTCACCCGTGCGCTCGCGCGAGATCGTCAAGGCGCTGCTCGACAACCGGCTCGGCGTGAGCTACGCCGAGATCGAAGCCCCGCAAGGCCACGACGCCTTCCTGCTCGATGACGCGCGCTACCACGCCGTGCTGCGAGCCTGCTTCGAGCGCATCGCGCTCGAAGCAGGCGCCTTGCGCCTGGCCGAAGCCCACTCCTACCCGCGCCCTTCCCCTCAAGGGGAAGGGCCTGATGTGACGAGGTCGCGATGAGCGACCGGCGCGACATGGAAATCGTCGCCGAGCTGGTGCCACGCGGCTCGCACGTGCTCGACCTCGGTTGCGGCAACGGTGAACTGCTGGCCTACCTGCGTGATGCACGGCAGTGCAGTGGCTATGGCGTCGAGATCGCAGATGCCAACGTGCTGGCCTGCGTGCAGCGCGGTGTCAACGTGATCCAGTTGAATCTGGAAGAAGGCCTGGCGATGTTTGCCGACCAGAGCTTCGACGTGGTGCTGCAGCTCGACACCATGCAGCACCTGCGCAACACCGAGAAGATGCTGCGCGAAACCGCGCGCGTCGGCCGTGTCGGCATCGTCAGCTTCCCGAACTTCGCCCACTGGCCGAACCGGCTGCACGTGGCCGCTGGCCGGATGCCGGTGACGAAGGTGTTGCCCTACGAGTGGTACGACACGCCCAACATCCGCGTCGGCACCTATGCCGACTTCGAGGTCCTGGCACGCAAGGACGGGCTGCGCATTCTCGACGCCTTCGGCATCCAGCGCGGCGAAGCGGTACGCCGCTGGCCGAACCTGCTCGCCAGCGTGGCGGTGTTCAAGTTCGACCGCGGCTGAGCGGGGGGCCGCGGCCCGTCGCCGCCGGGCCGCGCCCAGACGGGGGCAGCGCCCCCTTGGGGGCAGCGGAGCGGCACCGCCGCAAGCTTGGGGGTGGTCGATCACTTCTCGCGGAAGTTGTCGTGGCAGGCCTTGCAGGCCTTGCCGGTCTCGCCGAACGCGACCTTGATGGCATCGAGATTGCCGCTCTTGGCGGCCGCGTCGAGCTTCACCACCTGCGCCTGCATGTCTTTCGCGGCGGCCTGGAACTTGTCCATGTCCTTCCAGATTTCCGGCTTGGCCTTGGTGTTGCCGCCCTTGTCGGTGCCTTCGCCGAACGCGGTGTAGGGCAGCGTGGACATATCCAGCACGATGTTCGCGTTCTCGGCTGTCACCTTCGCGTCGAACGGAACCTTGCCCTGCACCACCGCACCGATGCGGCCGAAGTGCGTGCCCATCACGGTGAAGGCGCTCTGGCGATACTTGATCGCGTCCTCGGGCTTGGCGAACTGCGCCGCCGCCGGCAGCGCAGTGCACAAACAGCCCAGCGCGGCGCCGGCCATCGTCAAAGTGGAGAGAAGACTTTTCATGCTGCGAGTACTCCTGAGAATGGTTGAGCAAGGGGTGCACCGGGGACTTGGCTAACACGCCCACCGGTGGCCGAGTGTACGAACGCTGCGCAGAATCTGCGCCCGCACAGTGAAATTGCCCGTCTGCCGTGGCCAGCGCGGTGGTTGTATCGTTACGGCGGCAGACTCAGGTCACGGAGCGACGACGATGGACCCCAACGTATCGACGGACACCCGCCTGCAGGCGGTGCGGGTCTGGGACTTGCCGACCCGGCTGTTCCACTGGGCGCTCGCGCTGTGCGTCGTCGGCTCGGTCATCAGCGCCAAGATCGGCGGCAATGCGCTCATCTGGCACATGCGCCTGGGCTACGTGTTGTTCTCGCTGCTGGCGTTTCGCCTGCTCTGGGGTTTTGTTGGCGGGCGCTGGTCGCGCTTCGCGAGTTTTGTGTACAGCCCGGCAACGTTGTGGCGATACCTGCGCGGCCGGGGCCACGGCCACGAGCATTTCGATGTCGGCCACAGCCCGCTCGGCGCCGGCTCGGTGTTCGCGCTGCTGCTGTTCCTGGCGGCGCAGGTGGCCTCGGGCCTGTTCGCCGACGACGAGATCGCCACCACCGGGCCGTTGAACAAGTTCGTCTCCACCGCCACCGGCCTGGCGCTGACCTCGTATCACAAGACCGGCGGCCAATGGGTGCTGATCGGGCTGGTGCTGCTGCACGTGCTGGCGATCGTGCTCTACCGGGTGCGCCGCAAGAAGGACCTGATCGGCCCGATGCTGCGTGGCGACAAGCTGCTGCCGGCCGGCGTGCCTGCCAGCGCCGACAGCCTGGCCACGCGCGCGCTGGCGGCGCTGTTGCTCGCCGCCTGTGCGGCGGGTGTGGCGTGGCTGGTCGCACTCGGCGGGTAAACTGGTTTCGACATGGCCGCCGCCTCACGGATGCAAGCCCCCGAAATTCGCCTCGTCGTTGCCGACACGCCCGCGCTGCTCGACGCCGCGCGCGAGATCCTTCGCGACTACGCGCAAAGCCTGCGGGTCGACCTGTGCTTCCAGAACTTCGAGGCCGAGCTGGCGGAGTTGCCGGGTGAATACGGCGCGCCTCAAGGGAAGCTCCTGCTGGCGTGGGTTGGTGGCGAACTCGCGGCCTGCGGCGCGATGCGCGGCCTGCGCGAGGTCGACTACGCCAACGCATGCGAAATGAAACGCCTCTTCGTGCGCCCGGCGTTTCGCCAGTTCGGGCTGGGCCGGATGCTCGCGCAGTCGCTGCTCGACGAGGCCCGCCGCGCCGGCTATTCGGCGATGCTGCTCGACACGCTGGACGACATGGAAGCGGCACGCAGCTTGTACGCCTCGCTCGGCTTCGAGGAGATCCCGCCTTACTACTTCAACCCGATCGCGGGCGCGCATTACCTGAAAGCAGATCTCGATTGACGGTCACCGTTGGCCCCTGCCGGATGCGGCGGCGCCGATGCAATGCGGGCTGGTCGTGAAGGGCCAGGCGGGGCCTTGCGGCCAACCGCGTAGGATCGAAAGGCCCGCTCCGGTGGTGGGCATACAGCAACGGCGGGAGGGCCATGACTGAATCGGTGATCGGCAAGGACACGACAGACACGTTCGAGCTCAGGGCTGGCGCGCTGCGCCTGGCCTTGCGGCCCGACCTGGGCGGCAGCATCGCAGGCCTCTGGCACCACGGCGTGCCGGTGATGCGCTCGGTCGAGCCCGCTGAGTTGGCGCGTTCACGCAGCGCGGCCAGCTACCCGCTGCTGCCTTACTCCAACCGGATCGCGCAGGGGCGCTTCAACTGGCAGGGCAAGCCTTATCAACTGGCAATGAACTTCGACGACAGCCCGCACCCGCTGCATGGCGTGGGCTATTTGTCGCGGTGGCAGGTCGAGCCCGCCAGCGGGCCGAGCGGGCCGGCTGAAGTGGCGTTGACACTGGTTCACCACGCCGACGCCGGCTGGCCGTTCGACTTCACGGCGCGGCAACTCTTTCAGCTCAGCCCGACCTCGCTGCGCGCCGAAATGAGCATCACCAACACCGCGGCGCAGGCGGCGCCGGTCGGGCTCGGTTGGCACCCGTTCTTTCCCAAGCGCGCGCGCAGCCGGTTGCATGTGGAGTGCAGCGGGCGCTGGGAGCTCGACGCGCTCAAGCTGCCGACCCAACTGGTGCCGCAACCGGGTGTCGATGCCGACCTGTCGCACCTCGACTACGACCACTGCTTCGAAGGCTGGAGCGGCCCGGCGCGCATCCGCGATGAGCTGTTCGCATTGACGCTGCGCTCGTCACTCGGCCGGCTGGTGATCTACACCCCGCCCGACCAGGAGTTCTTTGCGGTCGAGCCGGTGAGCCATGTCACCAATGCCATCAACCAGCCAGCGCCGAGCGCACTCGGGCTGGTGACGTTGCTGCCCGGGCAGAGCCACCATGCCTGGATGACGCTCGATATTCAGTCCACGCACTGAAGGAAGCCCCCAAGACGCCTGCGGCGTCGTCCCCCCGAGGGGGATCTCAGTCGGCTTGGGGCGGCCCGGCGCCGACTGAGCCCGTGCACCGCTGCGCACACCGGGTCGCACGCGCAGCGAAGGGGCCGCTTGATTACGTATAATTCCGCGGGTTCGCTCCAATCCACCGACCCTTTGAGCCATGACCGAGCGAATCAAACGGGGTCAATGGGACGACGATGAAGAGGAAGCGCCGCCCACGCCCCTGACGCGCCTCCAAGCGCAGGCGCTGCGGGCAAAGCAACCTTCCGTGTCGGTGTGGCAAGTGGTCGCGGCGCAAGCCGCAGCGGGGCTGGTTGTCGCGCTGTTGGTTTTTGCTGTGAGCGGCCGCGCCGAGTGGGGCTGGTCGGCGTTGTATGGAGCGGCCAGTGTGGTGCTGCCTTCGGCCTTGCTGGCCAGGGGCATCGGCAAACTTTCGGGCGCGAACCCGGCTGCTGCGGCGGTCGGGTTCATGGTCTGGGAGGGCGTCAAGGTTTTGCTGTCGGTGGTGATGTTGATCGCTGCCGCCAGCGTGGTTTCCCGCCTGAGTTGGCCGGCATTGCTGGCAGCCCTGGCGGTGTGCCTGAGCGTGAATTGGCTGGCCCTGGCTTGGCGAGGGCGCCTGAAGAACAACGAAACGAGTCTCTGAGGAAAACATGGCCGCAGAAGCGAATGCCGCGCACGACGCAGGGCCGAGCGCCGGCGAGTACATCGTTCACCACCTGACCCATTTCGGCACCGGCAAGCCCAAAGGCCTGGTCGATTTCTCGGTCATCAACTTCGACTCTGTTTTCTTCGCGATCGTGATCGGCATGGTCGGCTGCTGGCTGATGTGGCTGGCGGCACGCAAGGCGACCTCGGGCGTGCCCGGGCGCTTTCAGGCGGCGGTGGAAATCCTGGTCGAGATGGTCGACAGCCAGGCCAAGGGCATCGTCCACAACGCCGCCAGCCGCAAGTTCGTGGCGCCCCTTGCGCTGACGGTGTTCGTCTGGATCTTCCTGATGAACGCGATGGACTTGCTGCCGGTGGATTTGCTGCCCGAACTCTGGGCCCTGGCCTTCGGCGCCGCTGGGCACGACCCGCACCATGCCTATCTGCGCGTGGTTCCCACGGCCGACCTCTCGATCACGATGGGCCTCTCGGTCTCGGTGCTGCTGATCTGTATCTACTACAGCATCAAGATCAAGGGCCTGGGCGGCTGGATCCACGAGCTGTTCACCGCGCCGTTCGGCAACCACTGGGCGCTGTACCCGTTCAACTTTGCGATGCAGGTGGTTGAGTACGTTGCCAAGACGGTCTCGCATGGCATGCGGCTGTTCGGCAACATGTACGCCGGCGAGCTGATCTTCCTGCTCATCGCGCTGATGGGCGGCGCGTTTTCGCTGTCGTTCGGCGGCATCATGCTCGGCGTGGGCCAGATCATTGCCGGCACCGTCTGGGCGATCTTCCACATCCTGATCATCACGCTGCAAGCGTTCGTCTTCATGATGTTGACGCTGGTCTATGTCGGGCAGGCCCACGACTCGCACTGAGCGCTTTCTCTCCCCGCTTTCCCTTTCGTTTTCCCCTTTCGTTTTTCGCCTTCTATCCACAAACTGGAGTCACCATGGAAATTATCGGTCTCGTCGCGGTTGCAGCTGGTCTCATCATCGGTCTGGGTGCTGCTGGCGCTTGTATCGGCATCGGCATCATGGGCAGCAAGTACCTCGAATCCGCGGCTCGCCAGCCCGAGCTGATGGGTGAACTGCAAACCAAGATGTTCCTGCTGGTCGGCCTGATCGACGCCTCGTTCATCATCGGCACCGGTATTGCGCTGTGGTTCACCACCGCCAACCCGTTCCTGGCCCAGCTCGCCAACCTGCCGAAGTAATTTCGAGAGTTGGCAAGTCGCCGGCAGCGCCCGTGGGCGCAGCCGGCCCTCCCCCGTCACCGTGATCGAGGCATCCAAGTGAGTATCACCAGCACGCTGATCATCCAGATGATCGTGTTCATGATCCTGGTCGGCTTCACGATGAAGTACATCTGGCCGCCGATCACCGCCGCGCTCGACGCGCGGGCGAAGAAGATCGCCGAAGGCCTTTCCGCCGCGGACAAGGCCAAGTCGGAACTCGCCGTGGCCAACAAGCGCGTCGAAGAGCAGTTGTCGGCCGCGCGTGACGACGCCGCCAAGCGCCTGGCCGATGCCGAGCGCCTGGCGCAGTCGATGATCGAGGAAGCCAAGGGCCGTGCGACGGTCGAGGGCGCCAAGATCATCGCGGCCGCGAAGGCCGAGGCCGAGCAGGAAGCGGCCAAGGCGCGCGAGTCGCTGCGCGAGCAGGTGGCGGCGCTGGCCGTGAAGGGCGCGGAGCAGATCCTGCGCCGCGACATCAATGCCGGCGTGCATGCCGAACTGTTGTCGCGCCTGAAGGCGGAACTGTAGCCATGGCTGAGCTGGCAACGATCGCCCGGCCGTATGCCGAGGCATTGTTCAAGGCATCCGGCGTCGGCGACGTGAACGCGCTGGCTGCGCAGGTGACTGCTTTGGGCAACGTATGGAGCAACGCGCAATTGCGCGAGTTTTCCGACAACCCCAAGGTCTCTGCGGCGCAGGTCTTGGACGTGATCGTGGCCGCTGTCGCGTCGCCGTTGTCGAGCGCAGCGCAAAACCTGCTGCGCACCGTGATCGACAACGGCCGCCTGTCGGCGCTGCCCGAGATCGCGGCGCAGTTCCATGCACTCGTCAATGCGCGCTCGGGCGTCTCCGACGCCACCATCTACAGCGCCTTTGCGATCGACGACGGCCAGTGGGCCGAAGTCGTCGCCGCACTCGAAAAGCGCTTCGGCCGCAAGCTCAACGCCCATGTCGAGATCGACCCGGAACTGATCGGCGGCATCCGCGCCGTCGTCGGCGACGAAGTGCTCGATACCTCGGTCAAGGCCCGCCTCGAACAGATGAAGGTCGCACTCGCCGCCTGACATGACGACCCCCAAGCTCACTTCGTTCGCGCCCCCCCAAGGGGGATCTCGGTCGCCATGGGGCGGCCCGGCGGCGACCGAGGTTGCGTCGCCGAATCCCTGGAGAACACAATGCAATTGAATCCCGCAGAAATTTCCGAACTCATCAAGAGCCGCATCGAAGGCCTGGGCGAGTCGGCCGACATCAAGAACCAGGGCACTGTCGTCTCGGTGGCCGACGGCATCTGCCGCGTTCACGGCCTGTCCGAAGTGATGGCCGGCGAAATGCTGGAGTTCCCCGCCACGCCCGGCGGTCAGGCAACCTACGGCCTGGCGCTGAACCTCGAGCGCGACTCGGTCGGCGCGGTGATTCTGGGCGAGTACGAGCACATCTCCGAAGGCGACACGGTCAAGTGCACCGGCCGCATTCTGGAAGTGCCGGTCGGCCCGGAACTGATTGGCCGCGTCGTCAACGCGCTCGGCCAGCCGATCGACGGCAAGGGCCCGGTCAACGCCAAGATGACCGACGTGATCGAGAAGGTCGCGCCGGGCGTGATCGCCCGCCAGTCGGTGAGCCAGCCGGTGCAGACCGGCCTGAAGTCGATCGACTCGATGGTGCCGATCGGCCGCGGCCAGCGCGAGCTGATCATCGGCGACCGCCAGACCGGCAAGACGGCGGTGGCGATCGACACGATCATCAACCAGAAGGGTCAGAACATGACCTGCGTCTACGTCGCGATCGGGCAGAAGGCGAGCTCGATCAAGAACGTGGTGCGCGCACTCGAAGCCAACGGCGCGATGGACTACACCATCGTCGTCGCCGCGTCGGCTTCCGAATCGGCGGCGATGCAGTACGTGTCGGCCTACTCGGGCTGCACGATGGGCGAGTACTTCCGCGACCGCGGCCAAGACGCGCTGATCATTTATGACGACTTGTCGAAGCAGGCAGTGGCCTATCGCCAGGTATCGCTGTTGCTCCGCCGCCCGCCGGGCCGTGAAGCCTTCCCTGGCGACGTGTTCTATCTCCACTCGCGCTTGCTCGAACGCGCCGCGCGCGTGAACGTCGACTACGTCGAGAAGTTCACCAAGGGTGAAGTCAAGGGCAAGACCGGTTCGCTGACTGCGCTGCCCATCATCGAGACGCAAGCCGGTGACGTGTCGGCCTTCGTGCCCACCAACGTGATCTCGATCACCGACGGCCAGATCTTCCTGGAAACCAGTTTGTTCAACAGCGGCATCCGCCCCGCCATCAACGCCGGCATCTCGGTGTCGCGGGTGGGCGGCGC
>JANOVJ010000076.1:0-9906 GCA_031417295.1 bacterium
AGCAAACTGGTATTCGTTGTAGAGGATTTCCACATGCAGCGGCAAGGTGTTGGTCTCGCCGCGGATGTGACCCGAGACCACCGACACCGCGCCGAACTCGCCGAAGGCGCGCGCGTTGCACAGGATCACGCCGTACAGCAGGCCCCACTTCACGTTCGGCAAGGTCACGCGCCACAGCGTCTGCCAGCCCGAGGCGCCGAGCACCGTGGCCGCTTCTTCCTCTTCGCGGCCCTGCGCCTCCATCAGCGGGATCAGCTCGCGGGCGACGAACGGAAAGGTCACGAAGATGGTCGCCAGCACGATGCCCGGCACGGCGAAGATGATGCGGATGTCGTTGTCCTTCAGCCAGCCGCCGAACCAGCCCTGCGCGCCGAAGATGAGCACGAACACCAGGCCGGCCACGACCGGCGAGACCGAGAACGGCAGGTCGATCAAGGTGACCAGTAGTTGCTTGCCGCGAAAGTCGAACTTGGTGATGGCCCAGGCCGCAGCCACGCCGAACACCAGGTTCAGCGGCACCGCGATGACGGCGGCGGTGAGCGTGAGCACCACCGCCGACAGTGCATCGGGATCGGCCAGCGCCGCGAAGTAGGTGCCCCAGCCCTTGCGCAGAGCTTCGGCGAACACCACGACCAGCGGCATCAGCAGAAAGAGGGCGAAGAACGCGAGCGACAGCGTGAGCACGGTGGCCCGCACCCAGCGCACTTCGCGCGTGGCGGGGTTGGCCTCGAAGCGCTCGGCATGCATCCGCGCGGCGCCCCGCGGCAGGGTGGCGGTGTTGACGGCGACGGCAGACATCAGCGCGTCCTCCCGGCGCCCACGCCGCGGCGTTTGGCGGTCCAGTGCTGCAAGCCGTTGATGGCCAGCAGCAGCACGAACGAGACCACCAGCATCACCGCGGCGATGGCGGTGGCGCCGGCATAGTCGTACTGCTCCAGTTTGGTGATGATCATCAGTGGCGTGATCTCCGACACCATCGGGATGTTGCCGGCGATGAAGATCACCGAACCGTACTCGCCCACGGCGCGGGCAAAGGCGAGCGCGAAGCCGGTCAGCAGCGCGGGCGTGAGAATGGGGAACACCACATGGCGAAAGGTCTGCCAGCGCTGCGCGCCCAGGCTGGCCGCCGCCTCCTCGAGTTCGGTCTCCAGGTCTTCCAGCACCGGCTGCACGGTGCGGACCACGAACGGCAGGCCGATGAAGGTGAGCGCGATCAAGATGCCCAGCGGCGTGAATGCGATCTTGATGCCGTAGGGCTCGAACAGTTGGCCGATCCAGCCGTTGCCGGCGTACAGCGCCGTCAACGCAATGCCGGCCACGGCGGTGGGCAATGCAAACGGCAGGTCGATCAGCGCATCGACTATTTTCTTGCCCGGAAACGAATAGCGCACCAGCGACCAGGCGAGCATCAAGCCGAACACGGCGTTGATCGCGGCGGCCAGCAGCGAGGTGCCGAAGGTCAGCTTGTACGAGGCCACCACGCGCGGCGCCGTGATTGCGGCCCAGAAGGCTTCCCTGCCCATCGTCGAGGTCTTGAGGAACACGGCCGAGAGCGGGATCAGTATCAGCAGCGACAGGTAGACGATGGCGTAGCCGAGCGAGAGGCCGAAGCCGGGCAGCACGCGACGCGGGCGCTGGGGCTGGGTGAGCGAGCTGCCAGCCGGCAGGCGCACGGCGGGCGTCGCGGCAGTGATCGTCGAGGAGGACATGGCGGATCGTGGCGTTGCGTGATGCCGGAGGCTCAGGGCCTACTTCGCGCCCGGCGCGTAGATCTGGTCGAACACGCCGCCGTCGTCGAAGTGCGCTTTCTGCGCCACGCGCCAGCCGCCGAACAGCTCGTCGATCGTGAACAGCTTCACCGGTGCGAATTGCTTGGCGTACTTCGCGGCCGCCTTCGGGTCGCGCGGGCGGTAGTAGTGTTTGCCGGCAATGTCCTGCCCCTCGGGCGAGTACAGGTACTCCAGGTACGCGGTGGCCACCTTGAGCGTGCCCCGCTTGTCGACGTTCTTGTCCACCACCGCCACCGGCGGCTCGGCCAGGATCGACAGCGACGGCGTGACGATCTCGAACTTGTCGGGCCCGAGTTCCTTGGTCGCAAGGTAAGCCTCGTTCTCCCACGAGATCAGCACGTCGCCGATGCCGCGTTCGGTGAAGGACGTGAGCGAGCCGCGCGCGCCCGAGTCGAGCACCTTGGTGTTGCCGTAGATGCGCTTGACGAAGGCCTTGGCGCTCTCGGCATTGCCGCCCGGCTGCTTCAGCGCGTAGCCCCAGGCGGCCAGGTAGTTCCAGCGCGCGCCGCCTGAGGTCTTCGGGTTCGGGGTCACGATGTCGACGCCGCTGCGCGCCAGGTCGGGCCAGTCGGCGATCTTCTTCGGGTTGCCCTTGCGCACCAGGAACACGATGGTCGAGGTGTACGGCGACGAGTTCTGCGGCAGGCGCTTTTGCCAGTCGGCCGGGATGAGCTGCGCCTTGTCGTGCAGCACGTCGATGTCGTAGGCCAACGCCAGCGTCACCACGTCGGCGTCGAGCCCGTCGATGACCGAACGGGCCTGCTTGCCGGAGCCGCCATGCGACTGCTTGAAGGTCAGCGTCTCGCCAGTCTTGGCCTTCCAGGCCTTGCCGAAGGCGGCATTGAAATCCTGGTACAGCTCGCGTGTGGGGTCGTAGCTGACGTTGAGCAGGGTGGTCTGCGCGAGGGCCGGCAACGCGGTGAGGGCGAGGGCGGCAGCGGTCACCAGCGCGAGTGCGTGGCGGGTTGCGTGGGAAGCGAATCGAGTGTTCACGGGCGGCTTGTCGGGGGTGAGAGACAAACGCACTCTAGGGGCCGCAACTTGCGGCGTGAACTAAGAAATCTTGCTTTGCTTTGCAGGGTTCGGCGTGCCGAGCCCCTTGAACCGGGGGTCAGGCGGCAACCGATTCGCCCGCTGCGGCAGCGCCCGGCGGCCCCGTCCAGCGCTCCACCATCGCGGCCAGCCGGGCGCGGCTGATGGGTTTGGTCATGTAGTCGTCCATGCCCGAGGCGAGGCAGCGTTCGCGGTCGCCCGCCAGCGCGTCGGCAGTGAGCGCGACGATGGGCGTGCGCGTGCCGCGCAGGCGTTCCGCGTCACGAATGCGCTCGGTCGCTTCGCAGCCGTCCATCAGCGGCATGTGCAGGTCCATGAAGACCAGGTCGTAGCCGTCGCGCAGCGCGGCGGCGCGGGCGGCGTCGCCGTCGGCCACCACGTGCACGTCGCAGCCCAGCAGCTTGAGCATCTCTTCGACCACCAGTTGGTTCACCGGGTCGTCTTCGGCCAGCAGCACCCGCACCGCCAGGTTGCCGCGCACGGTGGTCAGGGGCTCGGCCGACGGCGCGGCGGCGCTGGCCTTGCGCAGCTCGATGTCGGCCCAGAACATCGAGCCCTCGCCGAGTCGGCTTTGCACGCCCACCTGCCCGCCCATCAGCGCGGTCAGCTCCTTCACGATCGCCAGGCCCAGCCCGCTGCCGCCGTGGCGGCGGGTGCTGGAGGTGTCGGCCTGCATGAAGGCGTCGAACACCGAATCGAGCTGGTCTTCGGCGATGCCGATGCCGGTGTCCCGCACCGCGAAGCGCAGGCGCAGCGCGTCGGGCTCGTCGGCGAGGATGGTCACGTCGAGGCCAATGCTGCCGCGTTCGGTGAACTTGATGGCGTTGTGCAGCAGGTTCACCAGCAACTGCCGCAGCCGCAGCGCGTCGCCTTGGAGCCGCGCCGGCAGGTCTTCGGCCACGGTGCAGCCGAGCGTGACCGGCTTGTTGCGCCCGGTCGCGGCCATCAGGGCCACTGCTTCGGTCACCAGCGCGCGCAGGTCGATGCGGGTCGGGTTCAGCGTGAGCTTGCCGGCCTCGATGCGCGACACGTCGAGCACGTCGTCGATCAGCGCCAGCAGCGCGTTGCCGGAGCGCAGCGCGGTCTCGGCATAGCGCTGCTGGGCCGGCGCGAGCGGGGTGCTCAGCAGCAGCTCGGTGGTGCCGAGAATGCCGTTCATTGGCGTGCGGATCTCGTGGCTCACCACCGCCAGGAACTGCGACTTGGCCTGGCTGGCCTGCTCGGCCTGCTGGCGTGCGTGGTCAAGTTCGGCGGCCTGGGCTTCGAGCGCGCGGGTCTTGTGCTCCAGCGTGTCGACCAGCGCCCGCGCGGTGCGCACCGCCTCGCGGCTGCGGTTGCGCAGGCGCTCGGCCACGGTGCCGGTGTAGGCAAGGTAGGTGCCCACCAGGTACATCGTCGCGGCAATGGCCAGCCGGTCGGGCCATTGCGTGTCGGCAGGGTCGACGAAGAAAACGCCGGCCGAGTAGGCGAGGTAGGCCACGAACACGACCTGGTTGAAGTAGAAGGCGCGCCGGACGCCCACCCCGGCCTGGTCGGCCACGCGCAACAGCAGGATGTAGGCGTAGAACAGGCTGGCCTGCTCCAGATGGCGCAGGTTCAGCAGCCACACCAGCAGGTCGAGGTGGAACAGCAGCAGCGCGATGTCGAAGCGCCCGCTGCGGCCGTGGCCAGCCCGCAGCAGCAGCCAGGCCAGCGCGACGTAGGCCGCGTTGACGGCGATCAGAAACAGCAGCTCCGGCGGCGGGAACGGGACCGGGAGACGCAGGTCTTGCAGCGCGGAGACGACGCACAGCAGGGCAAAGCCCGCCGCGCGGATGGCCGGAATCTGGACCGTGTTGACGCGCCGCGCGGTGGCTTGCTGGCGCTGCGCGAGCTGCGCCGCGTCGAGGGTGAAGCTGGCGTCGATGTCGGACGCTGGTTTCGTCGTCGGAACCACGGGCGGGCCTCCTCTCGCGGTGCGAGTGGGCGCGATGGTGGCGGTTTCTGACGGGTTGGGCAAACATTCGGGGCGGAGATGGGCAACCGCGCGGGCAACCCGGTGGTCAGCACTGGCTCGCGACAGTTCATCCGGCCGCGAACGACACCCCCCGCAGACGCGGGATGTCGGCCCTCAGACGGGAGGTAACCCGGGTGCGAATGGCTTGCCAGAGTCCCTGTGAGGGGCGTACCCTGGGCGGCCTGAAACTGGCGGTACTCGCGGCCCTGCCCGACCCGCTCACTCTTTCTCGGACGAGGTGTTCATGAACAGCGACATCACGGTGCAGTACGGCAGCCTTTCCCGCGATCTCGGCCCTGCGAGCGGTCTGAAACACCCGATCGAGGCATGGGCCCAAGTCGCGGCAAACCCGCCGGCCTTCGACATTTCGGCGGTGGCGTACATCGATGGCACCCGGGGACACGACGGCACGCAGACCGCGTCCTGGGCGTGGAACACCGGCATCCAGACGTCGACGCCGGCCGCCTTTGCGACTGCGAATGCGATGCCAGGGCCCTCGGTCAGGGACACCGGCAACGGCGCGGGCGCGAGCGCCGACGACTACACGGCCCTGCTGACCGGCTCGCATTGGAGCGGGATCGAGGTGGCCGGAAAGTCAACGATCGTCACCTACAGCTTTCCCACCACCGCGCCGGCCTACATCGCGGGCATCACCGACCCCGGCCTGACCCCTGCGGCCCTTGCCAGTTGGCAGGCGTTTTCCGCCGGCGAGGCGGCAAGTGCACGGGCGGCTCTGGCGACCTGGGCCAACGCCTGCGGGCTGATCTTGATCGAGGTGGCGGCAGGTCACGGCGACATCAATTTCCAGAAGCTGGATTTCTCGGGCACCGGGTACGACGGGGCGGGCGGCATCGCCTACCGCCCCTTCGGCGATTGGTCGGGGGCCAGCTACCCGTACTTCACGGGCGATCTGGACGGGTCGGGCGACGTGTTCATGAACAGCGACATCGCGGTGAGTTACGGCACCCTGCTGCACGAGATCGGCCATGCCATCGGCCTGAAGCACCCGACCGAGGCCTGGACCCAGTTCGCGGCCAACCCGCCGGTGCAGCACGCCGTCTGGTCGGTAGACGACCCCCTGCTGACGGTCATGAGCCCGGCTTCGACGCTGACCGCACCGGCGGCCTTCGACCTCCAGGCGGTCGAATACGTCTATGGCACGCAAACGCAGGACGGCACGCAGGTCGCGTCCTGGTCGTGGAACACCGGCACCCAGACGCTGACGCAGACCGGCTTTGCGACCGCGGATGCGATCCGCGGGTCGTCGGTCAAGGACACCATCAACGGCGCGGACGGCGACGACAGGCTCTATGGCCTGGCAGACAACGACAAGCTGTCGGGCGGCGCGGGCAACGACACCCTGGACGGCGGCACCGGCACCGACAAGCTGACGGGCGGGACGGGTGACGATGTCTACTACGTCGATGTCTCGGCCGACAAGGTGATCGAGGCGGTGGATGGCGGCCGGGACACCGTTTATGCGATCACCTCGCGCACGCTGTCGGCCAACGTCGAGGTGCTGGCCTTTCTGAATGCAGCCGCCGTGACCGGCACCGGCAACGATCTGGACAACGAGATCTATGCGGGCGGGGGCGCCTCCAAGCTCAACGGCAAGGCGGGCGAGGATTACATCGTCGGCGGGGTCGCGAAGGACACGATCAACGGCGGGGTCGGCGGCGACTACGTGTTTGGCCAGGGCGGGGCCGACCTGTTCGTCTTTGCCGATGTCACCGAGTTCGGCACGGCCACCTGGGACGCCATCGGCGATTTCAGCCATGCGCAGAAAGACAAGATCGACCTGCGCGCGATCGATCCCGACTCGTTGGCGGCGGGCGATCAGGCTTTCAGTTTCGTCGGCACCGCGGCCTTCACCACCGATGCCCGATTTCAGGTCCGCTACGACACGTCGGGTGGCAACACGACCGTGCAGATCGACGCGAACCACGATCGCGTGGCGGACTACAGCGTGATCCTCTACGGGGTTGCCGGCCTGGTGGCGTCGGACTTCCTGCTGTAGCCGACTTCCTCGCCGCTGCGCGCTGACCGTGCCCGCGCAGCGCAGTGAGATCATGCTTTTGGTCCTCAATCCTGGAGCATGCCCAATGAACGTTCCTCAGCTCATCGACGAAGTCCGCCGCAAGGTGCCGCTCGGTGCGCCGTTTGGCACGCGGTGGAAGACTTCATCGACGCTGACGATTGTCCAGGGCACGCACACCGTCGCGGCTGCGGCGCGCATCGATGCCCGCGGCCAGCGGCGCGAGCAGTTCTGGTGCGATGGCGTGCGTGTCGCGGAGCCCGTGCTGTTGCGGTTGACCTGCGCCGAAACCGAGTGCCCACACGCCATCGGCGTGCGCGCGCAGTGGCAGGCTTATCACCGCCGCGGCATGGCGGCAAAAGGGCCGCTCGAAGCGCCCGGCCCACGGCTGCTGATGATGGAGGCTTCCGTCACCGTGGGCTGCCACAACGTCACCGCGCGGCCGGCGCGCTTTCCGTGCTTCACGCCCTGCCCCCACGGCGCCCACCCGCCGCTGACGATCGAGAAGACCGGCTTCGATCTGTTCGAGGAAGGCGCTTGCCTCGGTGGCGGCGTGGTCGAAGCCGACGGCGTGCGCCAGCCGCGCATTCCCACGGTCCGCGCCGCCGAGGCCTTTGTGTTCGCTCGCCACCTGGAGGCCCTGGCCGCGCTGAGTGCCGCGAGCGATTCCTCACGGGCCAACAAGCCCGGACCAGGCCATCAAGGCAATTGACCGGCCGCGGCCGGTCAATGCCGCTGGCTGTCGGGCGCGGGCGAACCGCTGTCAAGAATGCCGATTCGCAAAACTGGGCATGACGAGCACGCACGCAGCCTTGGCCCACAGCCGACCGCAAGGAGAAACGCCATGAACATGATCGATGCCGCCGGCCACCGTGTCTCCGGCGCCAACGCCGAGAGCCTGGCCGCGTTCGAACAGGGCGCACGTGAACTGCTGTGCATGGTCGACGACCCGCTCTCCAGCACCGAGCGCGCGCTTGCCGCGAGCCCCGAGATGACGATGGCGCATGTGCTGAAGGCCTGGTTGCATCTGCTGGGCACCGAGCCCGAGGCGCTGGCTGTCGCCCGCGCGAGCTGCGCCGAGGCGGCGAAACTGCCCGCCGACGAGCGCGAGCGCCGCCACGTCGAGGCCGCGAGTGCGCTCGCCGCCGGCCGCTGGCATGAAGCCGCACTGCGCCTGGACGACCTGAGCCTCGCCTACCCGCGCGACACGCTGGCGCTGCAGTGTGGCCACCAGCTCGACTTCTTCCGTGGCGACAGCCGCATGCTGCGCGACCGCGTCGCCCGCGCGCTGCCGGCCTGGGACGCCGCCATGCCCGGCTGGCATGCGGTGCTCGGCATGCACGCCTTCGGCCTGGAGGAGACCGGCGACTACGCCGCCGCCGAGGCCGCCGGCCGGCGCAGCGTAGAACTGGAGTCGCGCGACAGTTGGGGCTGGCACGCGGTGGCGCACGTGCACGAGATGCGCAACCGGCCGCACGACGGCATCGCCTGGCTCGCGCCGACGTGCGAGCGCTGGGCAACGGGCAGCTTCCTTGGCTGCCACAACTGGTGGCACCTGGCGCTGTTCCACCTGGAACTCGACGCGCACGTCGAGGTGCTGCGGCTGTACGACGCGGCGATCGGCGGTACCGGCTCGCAGGTCGCGCTCGACCTCGTCGACGCGAGCGCGATACTGTGGCGGCTGCACCTGCGAGGCGTCGACATCGGCGCGGCGCGCTGGGCCTCGCTGGCCGAGCGCTGGGCGCCGTTCGCGAAGGCCGGCCACTACGCCTTCAACGACCTGCACGCGATGATCGCCTTCGTCGGCGCCGGGCGCGAGGCCTTGCAGGGCGAGTTGCTCGCAGCGCAGCGCGACGCGATGGCACGCGACGGCGATGACAACGCCGCGTTCACGCGCGACGTGGGCCACCCGGCGGCGCTCGCCGTGCAGGCCTTCGGCCGCGGCGACTACGCCGCTGCTGTGGCGCAGCTGCGGCCGATCCGCGGCCAAGCGCACCGTTTCGGCGGCAGCCACGCGCAACGCGACCTGATCGACTTGACGCTGATCGAGGCCGCACTGCGCGCAGGCGACAAGCCGCTCGCCGCCGGGCTGGCCGCCGAGCGCGCGGCGCTCAAGCCGCGCAGCCCGCTCGCGTTGCGCTTCGTGCAGCGGGCGCAAGGCTTGCGCAGTGAGGGGGCCTCCGTCTGAGCGGCTGGCCGAGTTCATGCTGGCCGGCCGCGCGGGGGTCAGGTAGCCGTGCGCGCAGACAACGTCGGGGGCGGTCTTGCCCCGTCATCTCGACGGCGTCACGCCAAGCTCATGCTCGCTAGCGGAGCAGCAATTCACGCTTGCTACCATGGGCGATGCCCGACAAGACCGAGTCGCCCGAGCCCGCGCCGCCGGACGGCCAGGTCCTGATCTATCAGGACGGCGCCACGCATCTTCAGGTTCGGCTGGAGGGCCGCACCGTGTGGCTGTCGCAGCGACTGATCGCCGAGCTGTTCCAGGTATCGGTGAAGACGGCCAACGAGCACTTGGTCAACATCTACAGCGAGCGAGAACTCGACCCTGAGGCAACTATCCGGAGTTTCCGGATAGTTCAAACCGAAGGCAGCCGCCAGATCAGCCGGGCCATTGACCACTACAGCCTCGACGCCATCATCGCCGTCGGCTACCGCGTCCGCTCCGCCCGCGGCACCGCGTTCCGCCAGTGGGCCACGGCCCGCCTGTCCGAGCTGCTGGTGAAGGGTTTCACGCTGGACGATGAGCGGTTGAAGGAAGGCCGATCCCTAGTCACCGACTACTTCGACGAACTGCTCGAGCGCATCCGCGCCATCCGCGCCTCGGAGCGGATGTTCTATCAAAAGATCACCGACATCTACGCGACCAGCATCGACTACGACGCGGCCTCCCCCTCAGCCAGACCTTCTTCGCCACCGTTCAGAACAAGCTGCACTTCGCCACCCACGGCAGCACCGCCGCCGAGGTCATCAAGGGCCGTGCCGACACGGTGAAACCCCACATGGGCCTGACCACGTGGAAGAACGCGCCG